>CAZAOL010000062.1:0-8698 GCA_964486785.1 uncultured Oscillospiraceae bacterium | reverse complement strand
GCTCCGGGGCTGAAAAATGGGCGCAACAATCACAGCCCTTTTTTCACAGGTAGAGCCATTCTACCACGTTATGGGGCGGGAGTCAACAGTTTTTTTGCCTCAAAACAGGTTAATTTCATAAAAATGTGTAATTAAGGGAAAACAATCGCGGGTATAATCCCAATGGCGGTTTAGTATCCTAATATGGAGGTGACAGGCAGTGAAAAAAGGCAAGTGGAAAGCCTATGTGCTGTGGGTGGTACTGACAGAGGCGGTAGGGGCGTTATCCGGCCTTCTGACCCGGGAGGGGAGCAAGGCATTCAATGAAACCGTTTTGCAGCCGCCCCTTTCTCCGCCGGCAATCGTATTTCCCATCGTATGGGCAATTTTGTACGCGCTGATGGGCATCGGAGCGGCGCGGATCTGGATGGCAGAGCCCTCCCGCCAGCGAAGCTGGGGGCTGAATCTGTTCATCGCGCAGCTTGTAGTGAACTTCTTCTGGAGCTTGATATTCTTTAATCTGCAGGCGTTTGGCTTTGCCTTTGCGTGGCTGCTGATTCTGTGGGTGCTGGTGGCACTGATGACTGTCTGCTTTTATCTAACGGATCGGCTGGCGGCGTGGCTGCAGGCACCGTATATTCTTTGGCTGACCTTTGCTGCGTATCTGTGTGCCGGAGCGTGGCTGCTCAACGGGTGAAATAGCGATTGATTTTCACCGGGGAAAATGTTATAATGACAGCGTAAATCCCCCGCCTTCGGGGACAAAAAACATTAAAGGAGACTGTCACTATGGCAAACAGATTCGTTCTCAATGAAACCAGCTATCATGGCAAGGGCGCGATTCGGGAAATCGCGACAGAGATCAAGGCCAGAGGCTTTCAAAAGGCTCTTGTCTGCTCGGATCCGGATCTTATCCGCTTCGGCGTGACAAAAAAGGTGACGGACATTCTTGATGACGCGCAAATCGCCTACGGTATTTACAGCGACATCAAGCCCAATCCCACCATTGAAAATGTGCAAAACGGTGTAGCCGCTTTCAAGGCCAGCGGCGCGGATTGCATTGTAGCCATTGGCGGCGGTTCTTCCATGGATACAGCCAAGGCGATCGGCATCATCATCGAAAATCCTGAGTTCGTGGATGTGCGTTCTTTGGAGGGAGTTGCTCCCACTAAAAATAAATGTACTCCTATCATCGCCGTCCCCACGACCGCCGGTACTGCCGCGGAGGTGACCATCAACTATGTGATTACCGATGCGCAGAACAATCGCAAGATGGTTTGTGTGGACGTGCACGATATTCCCGTGGTGGCGGTGGTGGATCCGGATATGATGGCAACCATGCCCAAGGGGCTGACCGCGGCTACCGGTATGGATGCGCTGACCCACGCCATTGAGGGCTATATCACCAAGGGCGCGTGGGAAATGAGCGATATGTTCCATCTGAAGGCCATTGAGATCATCGCCAAGCACCTCAGAGGGGCGGTGGAGAACACCGACGAGGGCAGAGAGGGCATGGCCTTGGGTCAGTACATTGCAGGCATGGGCTTTTCCAATGTAGGTCTTGGCATCGTTCATTCCATGGCGCATCCGCTGGGCGCGGTGTATGACACCCCTCACGGTGTGGCCAATGCCATCATCCTGCCTACGGTTATGGAATACAACGCCTGCGCTACCGGCGAAAAGTACAGAGCCATTGCCAAGGCTATGGGCGTGGACGGTGTGGATGCCATGACCCTGGAGGAGGCAAGAGCGGCAGCCATTGCGGCGGTGAAGCAGCTTTCCGTGGATGTGGGAATCCCCGCGGATCTGAAGGAGATCGTCAAGCCGGAGGATCTGGATTTTCTGTCACAGTCCGCCTTTGATGATGCCTGCCGTCCCGGCAATCCCCGGGATACCAGCGTGGAAGAGATCAAGGCTCTGTATCAGAAGCTGATGTAATATGAAAAAGATTTTAGCGGTAGACTATGGCGATGCCCGCACGGGCATCGCCGTATCCGATTTGCTTTGCAGCATCGTAGGCTCTACTACGGTGATCCACAGCCGCAATCCCGAAAAGACGCTGCAGGCGATTTTGGAGCTGGTGGAAAAGAATCAGGTCGGGGAGCTGGTGGTGGGCCTGCCAAAGAACATGGACGGCACGGAAGGGCCGCGGGCGGAGCTTTGCCGGGAATTTGCGGCCCGGCTGGAAGAAGCGTCCGGGCTGCCGGTTCGGCTGTGGGACGAGCGGCGCACCACCGTGGAGGCCCACAACATTCTGTCCCAGCATAATTACCACGGAAAAAAACGCAAGGATACCGTGGACGCGGTAGCGGCAGCTCTGATTCTGGAGGGTTACTTAGGGTTTCGGGGGCGGTAACGAAGCTCCCGAAAGCCGACATAAATCAGGAGGACACCGAACAGCTTTTGAAGCGGTTCGGTGTCTATGCTTTTGGCGAGAAAGGCAAAGCCGGCGGCAAACACGCAGCCGGACAGTACAGGCAGCAGGAGCTTGCGAAACGGGACATCACCTCTGCGCCAGTTCAGTACGGTAGCAATCAATGCGCTGGGGAGGAAGAACAGCAGATTGATGGTGCGGGCCTGAAAAGGATCCATATGCAGCACCAGCGTCAGCCACAGAACCAGCAGGCTTCCGCCGCCTGTTCCCAAGCCGGTAAGGAAGCCCAGCACCGTGCCGATCAGTATGGATACCGGAAAGCTGTCTAGCATAAATATCGGATCCCTCCGTATAAAATAAGCAGTCCAAGTATACGATGAAGCCATACCAAGGGAATCCGTTTGCCCAAAAGAGCAGCCAGGATGCCGCCGGGAACAGAACCGATTAGAAACGGCAATGCCTGTTGCCAGGGGAGCGGTTCCTGCGTACCCATGAGCAGGGAAACGATGCACATGGGCAGGATAATCACAATGGAGGAGGAGAACAGCTCCCGTTCGGTAAAAGCTCCGCTGCCTTCCAGCAAGGGAACAAGCACCATGCCGCCGCCGGCTCCGAACAGCCCGTTGACTGCTCCGGCTGCCGCTCCGGCGAAAAGTACACGCAGCTTGGATGAAACACGCAAAATAAATCGCCTCCTGCGACAGTATCTGCCGCAGGAGGCTTTTTTATGCGTTATTTAGGATTCAGTCATTCCGCTGGTGCTCAGGACGATGTCACGATCGAGCCGCTTGGTGTTCTTTTCAACAACGGTGATGGCGTTGTTGAGAGCCTCCTGCCACTCGTTCAAATCTTCCGACAGCATCTCCTGAGTGATCATGTAGTCACGGTAGTTGGTCTCGCTGTCGCCGGAATAGAACATCACATGGTAGCCATAGGTGGATTCCACGATGCCGGTGTCACCCACCTCGCGGGCATCGTCAAAGCACCAGTCGTTGAAGTTGGTGACCATCTGACCGGGGTAAACATCCTCGTACAGACCGCCGGTGGTGCCGTCACCGTCAGCGGACTTCTCGTTGGCCAGCTCAGCGAAGCTTTCCTCGGTAGCCGCGCCGGACTCCCACTGCGCCAGCAGCTCCTCTGCCGTCTCCTTAGCGGCAGCCTTCTCCTCGTCGGAGTAGGTGGTGGTGCCGGTGGTGCTGTTGTAGGTGCCGCCCTCAAAGGCGACCAGAATGTGACGGACATTCGCCAGAGGATAGGTGTTCTCGTTGATGCCAAGGAACAGCACAACGTAGTAGCCCTCGACGGTCTTGACTTCTTCGCCGTCATCGCCGGTAGAGGTGGTTTCGTGAACCAGAGCGGCGATGTCGCCAACGGTACGGGCCTCGTCGCGCATCCACTCGTTCATGACAGTGCTGACGCTGGAGTACAGAACATCCGTGCTCTCGGTGCAGGTGGAATACTCTTCCTCTTCCTCTTCCTCTTCCTCGGCGGCTTCCTCATCCTTGGCGGCCTCAGCCTGTGCCTTCTCCAAAGCGGCAATGGCGGCGTTCAGCTTTTCCACGGTGTTGTTGTCAGCAATAGCCAGCCTCTCAGCGGCTTCCTTCACAGCAGCCTCGGCAGCGGCAATTTCCTCGGCGGAATAGGTAATCTTGTCGTCCTCACCCTTGGTGCCGCCGGTCTTATAGTCGTCCACATCCAGATAGAAGCTGGCGTAGCTGTAGGAATTGTACTCGTAAGGGGTTTCAGCCTCGTAATTCCGCAGGTCCACGGGCTCATAGCTATTCTCCAACTGCTCGGCGTAGGCACTATAGTAGGAGCTGGCAAGGACAGTAACTTCGTAGTACTTTTTGTAGCTGCTCTTGGAAGCACCGTCGCCGTAGATCGCCTGCAGGTACTGGGTAGCACTGTGGTAGCCCAGCTCCTTGGCGTACTCATCCATGCTGTCGTACAGCTCCTTCATGATCTGCTTCTCTTCGTCGTTGAGGGTGTGACCCTTAGCCACGGCCTCATCGTACAGAGCATAGGTGTTCTTGGCACTGCTAATAGCCATTTCCACGAAGTTGTCAGCCCAGGTTTCACCGGTGGCTTCGTCAACGATCTGCTCGCTCAAAGGCGTGGAGGTATCAATCAGATAGCTGATCCAGCTACTGTACTGCTGGCAATAGTTGTTAATCGCGTCGATGTAGAAGTAGCTCAGCTCGGTAGAGGACAGCTTATGATTGCCGACCACGACAGCCGTGCTTACCCGATCAATCACGCTGTTCACAGGACCTTCCAGGAACATACCGGCAACGATGGCCACAATCAGAATCATTACGATCCAGAAGGTCCAGGTGTAAGCCTTCAGCTTCTTTTCTTCCTTCATTGCCGCCTTCTGCCGCTCGGTCAGGTTGGCAGCGTTCTTCTCCTTGCGGAGCTTTTTCTTGCTGGATGCACTCATGGTTATCATTTCCTCTCGTTTGATGGGTCTTTTTGCATAGACTTTAGCATTATAACCGAAATGCTGCGGCGTTTCAAGTGCCTTTTTCCTTAAAATTTTAGAAAAATAAAAAATTAACAATTTTACTTCGCCTAAATAAGCAAACATGGGGAGCTTCCGCTCCCCATGCCGTTACCCGCTTTGGCCGTGTGCGCCCGATGTGACCTGCACGAAACGGCAGGTGGGATGCCGCTCCAGCCCTTTACTGCTTCCAACGTCCACCGATCGTCTAAGCGTCGGCGGGAGGCCTGCAAACCGGGCAGGAAGTCTAACGTCCCTATGATAAAATGTGGGTCCAAAAGGACGCATCACGCACCAAGCAGGAAAATCGCTTTATTCCTCGTCCTCGTAAAGCGCGTCCATGATCAGACTGTGCACCGCCTCCAGCTCCGCGTCGTCGGTGATGGCGCAGAGAATCGGCTCGCCGTCTTCCTCTACGGATTTCAGGATGCTCACCTCCATGGAGGTATCCTCATTCCCGGCGGGAATGACAGCGAGGTAGGTGAAGCCGTCGTACTCCAGCGTAGAGAGCACCTCCAGCTCATATTCCGTACCGTCCTCGTCCATGATGGTCATGAAATCGGATCCGAACTTGTCTTCCATGGCGCGTTCTCCTCTCGTTTGCTTGTACTCATATGGTATCAGTTTTTCCGTGCGAAATCAAGAGGGAATATGGCACATGGCAAGTTTGCCCTGAGGAAAACGGTTTATGCAGCCGTGGAAGGGAATATTAAAAAATATTCTATAATTGGTTTACAAATTGGGGGTTTCGTTTTTGGATTGGGTATGCTATAATGATACGAGTGATGCTGTATACTAAAGAGGTCGGCAGCCCGCCGGCCGGTTTGTGTGATAGAGATTCGGAGGTAATATTATGCCGGATAAGAAAGGTAAAAAGAAAAACGACCGCCAGCAATGGAAGCCCCATTGGATGCTGGGGACGGGCGGCAAGCTGCTGAGTGCGGCTTGGGGAATCGTGAAGATCGCGCTGGGCGCGGTGGCGACGGTGCTGCTGATCGCTGTGGTCTGCGCCTTTGTGTTTATCGGAATTCTGGGCACGTATCTGGAAGAGGACATCCTTCCGGACGCGCAGATCGTCAAGGAAAACTACGATATGGAGGAAACCTCCTATATCCATTATGTGGATTCTGAGGGGAATATTCAGGAGCTGCAGGAGATTTATGCCTCCACCGACCGGGAATGGGCGTATTATGACGAGATCCCCCAGGCGTTGATAGACGCGGCGGTGGCCATTGAGGACAAACGCTTTTATGAACATCAGGGCGTGGACTGGATTACTACGGTAAAGGCCTGCGCCGGTATGTTCTTTGGCGGCGGCGACGCCGGCGGCTCGACGATTACTCAGCAGCTTGTAAAAAATATGACCGGCGACAATTCCGTTACGGTGCGCCGAAAAGTAGTGGAGATCTTTAAGGCACAGGACTTTGAACGCCGTTATGATAAAGAAACCATTATGGAATGGTATCTGAACATGATCTATTTCGGCGACCGGAAAAACGGCGTAAAAAGCGCGGCGGCCCACTATTTCGGCAAGGAGCTGGAGGATCTGACGGTGGCGGAGTGCGCCAGCCTGATCAGCATTACCAATAACCCGTCCATTTTCGGGCCATACTCCTCCACCTTTGTCTATAAGGGCGAGGAAATGACCGGCGCGGAGCGCAACCGGGTCCGTCAGGTCAATACCCTTTGGTCTATGCGGAATCAGGGCTATCTGACCGAGGAGGAATATCAGGAGGCTCTGGCGCAGGAGATGGTATTTAAAAGCGGCATTGCCGACGAGGACCGCTCTGCCTACTGTAAGGCGGAGGATTGCGGCTACCGCTGCACTGTCAAGGAGCTGACCGTGGACGGGGAGGCTTACTATTGCCCGGTGTGCGGCACCCAGGTGCCTGTAAGCGAAAATGCTTCCCAGTCGGTGTACACTTGGTTTGTGGATACCGTGCTGGAGGATGTGGCCACGGTGCTGGCTGCCCGGGACGGTAAGGTATGGGCGCAACTGGGCAAACAGGAGAAGGAGCTGTACCGCCAGCTTATCCAGCGGGGCGGCTACCATATCTACACCACGCTGGATATGGAGGTTCAAAATCAGGTAGACAAGATCTATACGGATTTGTCAGAAATCCCGGAAACCCGGGGCGCGCAGCAGCTTCAGTCCGGCATTGTGGTCATTGACAACCGCACCGGCGACATTGTTGCTATGTCCGGCGGCGTGGGAGAGAAGCTGGTGTTTGACGCGTTTAACATGGCCACCGATGCCCAGCGGCAGGTGGGTTCTTCCATCAAGCCCCTGTCTGTATACGCGCCAGCCTTTGAATCCGGCGCGATCACGCCTGCCACTGTGGTCATGGATATGCCGCTGTGGTACGATGACGATGGAGATCCCTATCCCCGTAACGCGGAGCGTTACTATTCCTATTCTACCACGGTCTTGCATGCCATTACGGAGTCCATCAACGCGGTGGCGGTGAATACGCTATCTATGATCGGCACAAGGTATAGCTTTGGTTTCATCAAGAATTCCTTCCGGGTTTCCGGACTGATTGAATCCGGCAGCAACGGCACAACGGATTTGGACTATTCTCCCTTGGCCTTGGGTGGTCTGACCAACGGCGCGACGGTTCGGGATATGGCAAGCGCATATGCCACGTTTGCCAACAACGGTGTCTACCGGGAGGGACGGACTTATACCAAGGTGTATGATTCTCAGGGCGAGCTGGTAATCGATAACGAGCAGGAGTCGGAACAGATACTCAGCCAAAAGACTGTGGATTATGTAAACTACTGCTTAGATCAGGCGGTGGCATACGGCACAGGTACTATGGCGGATCTGGATAACATGGATGTGTGCGGCAAGACCGGTACCACCAACAGTAAAAATGACCGCTATTTCTGCGGCTACACCGGCTACTACACCGCGGCGGTGTGGTGCGGCTTTGAAATTCCCGCGGAGATCAATCTGGTGGGCAACACCCAGCACCCTGCCGCGCGGCTTTGGAAGAAGGTTATGGAGCCTCTGCACAAGGGCAAGGAAAACATCAAGCTCTACAACAACGACGGAAACATGGTATCCGTTACGGTTTGTCTGGAGTCCGGCGGTCTGGTGTCCGACGACTGTCTGAGCGACATTCGCGGATCTGCCCGCACGGCTACGGTGCTGGTATATCCGGAGGATGTGCCGGATTACTACTGCGACCGCCATATCCTGCTGGACTACTGCACCGAGGGCGGCGCGGTTGCCAACGAATACTGCAAGAAGTTTGCCTATGTGGGCATGCTGAAGCTGAGCGAACGTTCTTTGGTCACCATGACCGCGGATCAGATCGAAGCATTGAAGCTGGCAAGCACTGAGGGCTTGCAGGGCAAATACGTCAGCAATGACTATATCTATCAGGTAGATGGGCAGGGAAAGCCGGTGGCATTCCACGGCATCTACGGCGATTTGAGCGGATCGGAGCCGTGCGTTAGCTGCAAGCTGCATACAAAAGCGGCTTGGGAGGAATATCTGGCGGAAAATCCCTGGGCCGAGTAAGCCAATGTGATTAAGCTTAGACTGTCATTGCGAGCGCGAAGCGCGTGGCAATCCGTCCCCCCTTTGGGAGAACGGATTCCCCCGCTGCGCGGCGCACCTCGGTCGGAATGACAAAGCTTTCTTAACTCAATGACATTGCCGAGTAAGCAAGGAGAATCTATGATTTGGATTTCAGACCAATGGAAGGATTATGAAGTGCTGGACGCTACCGACGGTGAGCGTTTGGAGCGGTGGGGCAAGTACCTTTTGGTACGCCCCGACCCGCAGGTGATTTGGAGCGCGCCGAAAAGCGATCCCGGCTGGAAGCATTGGGATG
>CAZAOL010000061.1:0-8816 GCA_964486785.1 uncultured Oscillospiraceae bacterium | reverse complement strand
ACTACGAATTCATCTATTTTGGCTCTACCCCAACTATTGACATAGAACCAAAAAAGACCGCCCATCCATGCTAGGATAGGCGGTCAATACTTATCCGATATCCGGGGTCAGAACAAAACCAACGTTGGTTTCGCCGTCCAGAGGGATTTCCGTGATGCCGTCCACACAGTGATAGCCCTCAGGAATGGTCGTTTCCATGATTTTGGCAACCAGCTCTCCATCCCCTTCGACTTCATTGGGGAAGGCGGCGATGCCATTTTCATCCGTGGCAACAGGCACACAGGTATCTCCGGCGCAAATCTGCACAAAAACACCGGAAACGGGATTGCCGTCGGAATCAATAACCTGTACGCAGTAAGCATAGTCCTCGTAGTCAGGTGTGATGGGATCCGTGCCCTGAGGGCCGGTAATTTCAACCTGATTTCCCTGTGTCGATTCCTCCGGCGTGCCTGTATTCTCCGTATCGGAAGGTGTGTTAGCCGTCTCACCGCAAGCACACAGGCAAAGGCAAAGCACCAACAGCAGAGCCAAAATAAGATGTAACTTTTTCATATCAAAACCTCCATATGTCTCAATCAGCGGTATACGCTTCAAAGATCTCCGTAAAGCCTTCTGTATCCATAGCACCTGTGTGCATCAACGCGATCTCGCCGTAACGGTCGATGACCACAGTCAGAGGAAACGCTTCAACCTGAAACATTTCACACCAGCGCACATCTGCTTTGGTCATAACAAAGCTGTATCCGTTGCTGGCCTTAAACTGGGCGATTTCCTCGTTGTCGGAATCCACGCAGTTCAGCGCAAGCACGGCGATTTTATCGCTATAGCTTTCATAGGCAGCCTGCAAATGAGGGAACTCATTTTTACAAGGCGCGCAGCCCATAAACCAAAAGTTCAGAATGACGGCATCTTTTTCCTGCAACAGCTTGGAAAGCGTATAGGAATTCCCCTCGTAGTCCGTCACTGTGAAATCGTGCATCGCATCTCCTAAGGAATAGGTCACATTGGACATATCCTCATCCGTCATAACTGCCATTTTCAGCGTGATTTCTGTGTCCTTGGAAAGAAGGTAATTGTCATCGGCGGCTAGTCCCGCAGGAAGGCCGGAAAGTACCGCGTAGTAAGGCTCCGTCGCCGGAGCTGTATAGGAAAACGATCCGCTGTCGTCCGTTTTTCCCGCAAAAGCCAAATCTGTAAGACCGGAATCTCTGTAAATCGCCACGGTAGCCTGCTGCACGGGTGCGCCGGAGCGAAACAGCACCGTAAGCGTCCGGTTGACCGGAGTGGTATCCACAGGTGGGATAGCATCTTGCTCCTGACAGCCGGCAAGCAAGCAAACCAGCATTGCCGCAAAAAGCAGCAGCGCAGCACATTTTTTCATCTATAACCCCTCCGGTGAAGTATGGGCGCGGAGCGTTGTCCGCGCCCATTCATGCAATTTTATTGAGGACCGAGATGGTCGTAGTAATAGCAAAGCTTGGCCCAGGAGTAATCTACACCCTCAAAGGTGTATTTATCCATCAGCTTCTGAAGGATTTCGGCCAGACCTTCATCCACCGGGACGCAGCCGACGCGTTCCGTGGCGGATCCGGAGTACATCTTGGAAATGTACGCGCTGATTTCCTCCGTCAAATCCTCGCCCTCGCCGTGATAAATCCCGGCAAAAACATCCTCGATCTGGTAGATTTCTACGTTTGCGTCGTATTCCTCTCCCCAGTATTCCTTCAAATATTCCCGCGTAGCATCCGGATCGTTATTATTTGCCGCCATATAACCCAGCACCATCAGGTCGTTCTCCGTTTTTGTGAAATCAAAGCCGCCCATTTCAATCATACCCTTGATTTTCACAGGATTACCTTGCTCGTCCTTGATGACATTGCCGTTTTCGTCCTTGGAGTCAACGGTGGTAATGGGATTGGAGAACAGGCTGGTTACACCAATAAAGTCAGCATACAGGATGCTGCCCAGAATGGGCTTTCCGTTGGCATCGGTGCCGGTGACCGCATGGTAATAGCCGTCAGAGCCGAGGGCCACATCCACACCGCCGGAAACCAAATGGTACATCGCATCGCCGGTAGCGTTGGTGTCATAGGTGTAGTAACCGGGGGATGCCAGCCGGAAATGCTCCAGGGAGCTGGCTACGTATTCGATATCGTAGTAAATGTAGCCCACCTCATAAACATCCCAGAACGCGATGTCAATGTAGTAGTCCTTCCCTGCCTCCATGTAGAACACCATGGAAACATTATCGCTGTCGTTATAGAGCCGCTCGTCCATTTCATAGACCAAAAGCTCATTGCGGTTGCTGTCAAAAATCCAGCCGTCCACGCCCTGCACAGACTCCGAGCGGGAGGTAATGCGGTACACACCGGACTTAGTGGGAACAAATCTTGCCAGCTTACCTCTGGGAACAATTGCGGTATTGTAGTAGAAGAAGTTGGTTGCTACGTTCTTACCCAGCTTTGCCTCATAAGCAGAGAACGGTGCCAGACCCTTGATAGGATCTTCAAGCTGCTGCGCATTCTTGCCGTAGGCGGCATAATACCGGCACACCTTCAGCCATTCCTGCTCCGTGCCGTCAAAGCCGGCAGTTTCCGCCACATACTTCAGATATTCACCCAACTGATAATCTACAGTGCACATTCCGTACAAGGAGGAATTGGACGCGTAGGAGAAGTAATCCACCATCACATTATAGAGGTCTTCTCCGTTATAAGTAATATTTCCTTCGTATACGATATTCCAAACGGACTGCTCCTCACTAAACTGCGTGCTGCCCATCAAATCCGCAATCAGCAGCGGGCCGTCAGCAGTGCCCACATGGTAATAGCCATCCACATTGCTCAGAACGACGTCCACATAGCTGTATTCAAAGCCATCTACGGAGGTTGCTGCCTGTCTGGGCAAATGGGCGGTGGTGTCAATCTCGTCGGGATCGACAATACGGAGATTCTTTATGTATACCGTATCTTCGCCTTCATTTCCCGATTCATCCTTATAGTAACACAGAGCGACTTCATATACACCGTCCTCCATAGCCACGCAGGGGTAGCAGGACTTCCATTCCTGCTCCTCGTCTGCGCCGGAGATGGCGAAGATTGCTTCGTCATTTACGATCACATGAAGGATATCCGCGCCGTTTTCTGTAGAGGACAGATAATCAAAGCCCACAGCCTGACCGGCCTTCAGAGTCACATCCGCATACAAAATGGAGTAAGAGCTTTCGATGCCCTTATTGGTGGTCATCAAGCAAGCTTCCCCGTTCTTCTCCGTGATGATAAAGGGCCAGGAATACTCATCCTCATCCGCGCGGTAGGTAACCTCCATGCCCTCCTGATTCAGCACCGCAGCGATTTCCTCGGAGCTTTCCATGGTAACATTGGGCTTGACCTGCGTCATGATATCCGAAACGCCGTTAGCATACAAAGCTTGCTTATAATCATCCGCGGTGAAATGCTCAAAAATGCTGGTAAAGGGGCTGAGGTTGGTGATTCCGCCCACCTCAATCATACAGATTACGCCGTAGCGGTCGATAATTATAGAAGTGGGATAGCCGCTGATCGCGAAGGTCTGAGACCATGCAGCGGGACACGCCGCCATGGGGAAGCTCAGTCCCATGCTGGCCTGATAAGCAGCCACCGTATTGCTCTCCTCAATGGGATCGACCGCAATAACCGCAGCCACATCCTGATACATCTGATAAGCTTCATCCAGGTATGGGAACTCATTGGCGCAAGGTCCGCAGGTGCTGAACCAGAAGTTCAGAAGAACCACCTTTTTCTCCGCCAAGACCTCAGAAAGGGTCACGCTCTCTCCGCCGGGGGTGGTGACTGTAAAATCATACATCACATCACCCAGCCCCAAGGGATTGGCAGCACTGACCTCAGAAAGCTGTTTGTCCGTTATCAAGGATGAGGTAAGCGTAATTTTAGCGGTATTGCCGGAGAAGGAATACGCGCTTTCCAGCTTGTAGCCCTCAGGCACACCCTGCAGCTCCACAGCATAATCGCCGCTAAGCGGCAAACTAAAGGATGCGCTGCCGCTGGCATCGGTCTCGCCGAAATCCACCAGCTCCGTTTTTCCGGCATCGGTATAAATATATACACTAATGCCTTCCATTTGCATGCCGCCGGCAGTTTCTACACTGACATTGTATACACCGGTCTGTCCGGAATTGCTGTCAGGTTTCGTAGAATCGCTGTTGCCGGTCTGAGAATCGGAAGGTGTCTGATTATCTGTGCAGCCCGCAATCGTCGCTGCCACGGAAAAAACCATGACTAAAGCCAATAATAGGGATAATCCCCTCTTTACTGTGTTCATTTTGTCCTCCTGCATAAATATTATAACGGACCATACAAAGCCAATTATAGCGGCATTATATCACAAAACTTTCTTCCCGTCAATATACCAGACTACCGTCCCGGAAACCCAAAAATTCAACGCTCCGTCATAGCTGGTTCTGCGGAATAGTAAGCATAAAAATATCCGTCCTTGAATACTTCAAGAACGGACATTTTATAAATAGCAATTTAGAAAGAGTCGCCGGCTTCGCCCTCGTTTTCGCCGCCCATACCGGGAGTGTTGACAGGAGCGGTGGTCTCAGAGGATGAACTTGTGGTGATAACGTCCTCAATAGAGAAGTTGATAACATCCATCTCGGCATCCAGATACAGTTCCTTCATTTGATTCACCTCATTTTTATAAAGTTAGTATGCAAACAGGCCGTAGCTTGATGCCTTCGACCGCTGTCGCCATATGTATGCAATATCGAGAGTGAATTTAAACAATCCTCTCACTATGCTTACGGGCATTATATCAGAAACAATCCGCTTTGTCTAGCCCTTTTTTATAAAAAATATAAATTTTTTCACTAATGACGAAACAGCTATATCCTTTCGCTTAACCAATCATACATTGCCTGCCTGCCGGCCTCTGACATAGGAAAGGTAGCCTCCCCTTCCATTTGGCTTTTTTCGTAGCAGTATAGACCGTGCCAGTATTCCACAAAGATGGTGCTGGCCTCATAATCGACCTCTTTTGGCGTTTTTTTTACCACCCTGGGGACTGCCCGAAAACGGAACAGTCCCACAGATCCGGTAAAAATATTGTCCATAGCAAAGGTATGCAGCGTAGGCAGAAACAGAGGCTCCATGCTTACCCCACCAACGCTTCCATCTCGTCCAGCAGTCTGTCAAACAGTGCCAACGCCTGCTCCACAGGCTCAGAACCTGTCATATCCACCCCAGCTCCCTTCAGAAGCTCAATGGGGCTCTTGGAGCAGCCACCGGACAGGAATTGCAGATAATCCTCCACTGCCTTCTCTCCCTCGGACAGAATACGGCGGGAAAGCGCAATGGCCGCGGAGTATCCGGTTGCATACTGGAACACATAGTGGTCCAAGTAGAAATGAGGAATCCTCGCCCATTCCATAGCGATGCAGTCATCCACCACCATATCCGGGCCGAAGTATTGCTCATTCAGCTCACGGTATCTCTGGCAAAGCAAATCGGCGGTAAGGGTCTTGCCCTCTGCTACCATACGTCCGATGTCCAGCTCAAACTCCGCGAACATGGTCTGCCGGTACAGCGTACCCTTGAATTGCTCAAGGAAGTGGTTGATCAGGTAAGCCCGTTCAGTCTTATCCGTAGTTTTGTCCAGCAGATATTCCATCAGCAGAGCTTCGTTACAGGTGGAGGCGACCTCCGCCACGAAAATTACATAGTCCGCGTCCACAGGATTCTGAGTCTTATTGGACAGATAAGAGTGCAGAGCATGACCCATTTCATGCGCCAGCGTAAACTGGCTGTCCAGTGTTCCGGAATAATTCAGCAGAACATAGGGATGCACTGCCGCGCCGGCGGAATACGCGCCGGAACGCTTGCCCTCGTTTTCGTAAACATCGATCCAGCGGTTGTCAAAGCCCTCCTTCAGGATGCTGCGATAACGCTCGCCCAAGGGTGCCAGCGCGTCATACACCGTCTGCTTTGCCTGCTGGAAGGGAATCTTCTTATCCACACCGGGTACAAGCTGCGTGTAAACATCATAAAGCCGCAACTCCTCCACACCCAGCAGCCGTTTCCGCAGCCGAACATAGCGGTGCATCTTATCCAAATTCTTGTGAACGGTGTCAATCAAATTCAGATACACAGAGGTAGGCACATTGTTCTCATCCAGCGACGCATCCAGCACGGAGGGATATTTTCTCGCATCAGCAAAGAATTTTAGCTGCTTTCCCTGAGCGTTGAGCATACCTGCCGCGGTATTTTTGAAGCTTGCCAGCGTGCCATACAGATTCTCGTACGCACTCTTGCGAAGGACGCGGTCCTCACTTTCCTGATAAGTGATAAAGGTGCTTTGGCTCAAGGGGTAGGACTTCCCTTCCCCGTCCACCGCATCCGGGAATTTCAGGTCTGCGTTGAGGAAAGAGCTGTAAATATTTTGCGGAGTCTGCGCCATTTCGCCGGCAGCCGCCAACAAACGCTCCTCCTGCGCGGAAAGGATATGCTCCTTTCTGCGGCGAAGGTCCGTCAGATAACGGCGGTAACGCTCCAGCTCGGGGCACTGGGCATAGAATTCATCCAGCTTCTGTTGAGAAATGCTCATGATTTCCGGAGTTTCAAAGCTGCTGGCTGCCCGCAGAGCCACCACCACATTGAAGAATTTTCCCACCATTGCCTGATACTTGGCATCCCGGGTATCCACATCAGCCCGGCGCATGGCGTAATTCCCCAGCCTGCGACCCTTGGCATTCATCTGCTCCATAAGCTGCAAATAAGCAAAAAGTGTCCTTCCGCTTTCCCCCAGCCGGCCTGCATAGGATGTCAACTCGCTTTGGATTCCCGCCAGCTCTGTAAGAGATTCCTCCCAAGCCTCATCGCTTACATACAAATCCTCAATCGCCCAAGTGTCCTCTACGGGAATCTCGGAGCGTTGACGGATTTTTTTACTTTCAGCCATTGGTTGTTCCTCCAAAATTACGTCTTAGCCTTATCTGCCGCGATGATACGCTTCATGGCCTCAATACCTACCTTGATGGCACCGGAGGTATCCTCAGTCATGGGCATTTCCATGCCCAGCTTCTCCCGCTCCTGGTTCCACACCACATGGAAGCAGCTTCCGCAGCGCACATTTAAGGCGGACGCCACCACAAACAGCGCGGCAGACTCCATCTCGCTGGCCTTAACGCCCAAACGCTTCCAGGATTCCCACTTCTGCAGCAGGTCATAATACACCGGGGACTTTTCCGGGCTGTGCTGACCGTAGAACGCGTCCTTGCACTGCACCACGCCTACATGGGTGCGGTAGCCCAAATCCTCGGAAGCCGCCTTGAGAGCAGCAGTTAAGTCAAAATCCGGCACCGCCGGGAATTCGATGGGCGCATACTCCAAGGAGGTATGCTCGTAACGAATCGCACCGTTGGCAACGATGACATCACCGGGCAACACATCCAAAGCAATGCCGCCGCAGGTGCCAATGCGGATAAAGGTATCCGCGCCCACATTTTTCAGCTCCTCCATGGCGATGGAAGCCGACGGGCCGCCAATGCCGGTGGAACAAACAGAGACCTTCTCTCCCAGAAGGTAGCCGGTGTAGATATTGTACTCCCGGTTCATGCCCACGTGTACAGGATTGTCAAAAAGTGCCGCGATGGCCTCACAGCGGCCGGGATCGCCGGGCAGGAACACATAACGTCCCACGTCCCCCTCTACACAACGAATATGGTACTGACTGCCAGTGTCTTGCATTTGTATGTCCTCCCTTTCTTTATTTACCAGAACAGGCTTACCTGACTGGTTTCCGGCAGGCTGCCAAAGGCGCCTGCTTCCTTCAACATTTGGATGTGGGTCTTGGAGACCTTGGGGCAGGCAGCCGCGACCTCCTCAATGGAAAGGAACTCCCGTCCTTCTCTGCCCTCCATCAAGCTGATGGCGGCATTTTCTCCAAGCCCGGAAATTGCCACAAAGGGCGGACGGAGCTTGCCGTCCTCAATCAAAAACCTTGTAGCGTGACTTTTATAGATGTCAATGGGTAAAAACTCCAGACCGCGCAGATAGAATTCGTACACGACCTCTAGGGTGGTAAGCAGATCCTGATCCTTGTCGGTAGCGTTTTCATTATTGTCAATGGCTTCAATATTGGCCACAACCGACTCCATCCCCTGAGTCATCAGTACCGCGTCGAAACCGCCCTTTTGGCTGCGGCGGTAAAAATAGGCGGAGTAAAAAGCCAGCGGATAATAGACCTTAAACCACGCGATCCGAAAGGCCATCATAACATAGGCAACCGCGTGTGCCTTGGGGAACAGGTATTTAATCTTCTTGCACGAGCCGATATACCAATCCGGAACCCCCGCGTCGATCATCTCCTGCTCCGCGCCTTCCGGCAGTCCTCTGCCCTTTCGCACGGATTCCATGATTTTGAAAGCGCGCTTCTCCGGAAGTCCGCAGGAAATCAGATAGATCATGATATCGTCACGGCAGCCGATCGTTCCGTCCACCGTGGCGGTCTTGGAGGTGATCAAATCCCGGGCATTTCCCAGCCACACATCTGTGCCGTGGGTATAGCCGGAAATCCGTACCAGAAAATCAAACTTGGTGGGCATGGTGTCCAAAAGAACGCCTCTTGTAAACCGGGTGTTGAACTCCGGAACCGCCACCGCGCCTGTCGGCCCTAAAATCGGATCATCCTCATACCCCAAAACCTTGGAGGATGTAAAGATGGACATAGTCTTTTTGTCATCCAGCGGGATGGTTTTCGCGTCCACACCGGTCATATCCTCCATCATGCGGATCATAGTGGGATCGTCATGCCCCAGC
>CAZAOL010000060.1:0-8865 GCA_964486785.1 uncultured Oscillospiraceae bacterium | reverse complement strand
TGTTGGGACCTTCGGGGGTCTCGATGGGGCACATACGGCCGTAGTGGGTGTAGTGAATATCACGCACATCGAAGGAGGCGCGCTCACGGCTCAAACCGCCGGGGCCCAGCGCGGACAGACGGCGCTTATGGGTCAGCTCAGCCAAGGGGTTATTCTGATCCATGAACTGGGACAGGGGGCTGGAGCCGAAGAACTCCTTGATTACCGCAGTAACAGGCCGGATGTTGATCAGGCTCTGAGGAGTGACCGCATCCAGATCCTGCACAGTCATACGCTCCCGGATCACCCGATCCAGGCGGCTAAAGCCGATGCGGAACTGGTTCTGCAGCAGCTCGCCCACGCAGCGCAGACGGCGGTTGCCCAGGTGGTCGATGTCGTCGTGGGTTCCGATTCCCATGGCTACGCAGTTGAGATAGTTGATGGAAGCCATGATGTCGTCCACAATGATATGGTTGGGGATCAGGTCCAGCATCCGCTCGCTGATGGCATCTTCCCAGCCGTCGGCAGGGACGGTCTGCAGCATTTCCTTCAGCACGCTGAAGCGCACCTTTTCCCGGATACCGTACTGCTTGGGATCGAAGTCCACGAAGCCAGCCATATCCACCATGCCGTTGGACAGCACCTTCACATGGCTGTCGCCCACCTTCACTACGGCCTCGTTGACACCCTTATCGCTGAGGGTGTGGGCCATATCCCGGGTGATGATGTCGCCGGGCATGACCAGAATCTCGCCGGTCATGGGGTCGGCAATGGCCTCGGCAGCCTCCTGACCGGACAGGCGGCTCCAAATATCCATCTTCTTATTGAATTTATAACGGCCAACCTTGCTCACATCGTAGCGGTGCGCGTCAAACAGCAGACCCTCCAAATGGGCGATGGCAGTCTCCACCGTGGGGGGCTCACCGGGACGCAGCCGGCGGTAGATCTCCAGCAAGCTCTCCTCACGGGTCTTGCAGGGATCTTTTTCCAAGGTCGCCATAATGCGGGCGTCCTCGCCGAACATAGCCTTGATGGCTTCATCGGTCTCCACGCCCATGGCACGAATCAGGCTGGTAATGGGCAGCTTGCGGTTTTTGTCGATCCGCACCCAGAACACATCGCTGTTGTCGGTTTCATACTCCAGCCACGCGCCACGGTACGGAATGACCGTAGCCGTATAGGTATGCTGATCTGCCTTGTCCACCTCGTGGCCGTAGTACATACCGGGGCTGCGGACGATCTGGGAGACGATAACACGTTCCGCACCGTTGATAACAAAGGTGCCGCCGTTGGTCATAATGGGGAAATCTCCCATGAAGATTTCCTGCTCCTTGATTTCCTCAGTCTCGGTATTGCGCAGGCGCACACGGACCTTGATGGGGCGGGCATAGGTAGCATCCCGCTCCTTGCACTCCTCAATGGTATACTTGGGGGGCTCATTCATGGAGAAATCCAAGAAGCTCAGCTCCAGCTTACCGGAGAAGTCGGTGATGACACCTACATCCCGAAAGACCTCCCGCAAGCCCTCATCCAGGAACCACTGATAGGAATCCTTTTGAATCTTGAGCATATTGGGGATTTCCAGGATCTCCTCGTACTTCGCGTAGGACTTACGCGTGGTCTTTCCGAACTGCACGTCCTTGACCATTGCCATCTGATTCATCACAGCCTTTCTTACGAATTGTGTGTTGTAGATAATGATACGCTTGGGTCGGTTGTTAAAATAATCAAGCAGCCGCTTGACAGCCGGCCCATTCTGTGCTAGAATAACCGTACTTAGGAATGGGCATAGTATGCCTATTACCGCAGTATGGAAAACCATTTTACACCATTGACAAATATTTGTCAATGGATTTTTTCATTTTTACAGCAACTTTTTGCAGCCGCTCCCCCCACCCATTTTGATTATGAAGCGCGTGGCAATCCGTTCTCCAAAAGGAGGTTGCGGATTGCCACGCGCTTCACGCCGGCAATGACATTGCCCTTTCGGGCAGAAAATTTTTATCCATTCAGAAAAACAGCTTCCTCGCCAGCAGCTCCCGGGCACTTCTGCTGATTGCCAAATAAATCAGCAAGATACCCAAAAGCAACAGCACCGCAAACGGATACACCGACCAGCCCACATAGGTCACACCAAAGGTGACGCTGAGCAGGTATTCCATCAGCAGCATCAGCCCTCCTAAAGCAATCAGCGCACCGCCCCAAACAAACAGCCGCCCCCGCCGCAGATAACGCAGCAGCGTTACCACCGCGCAGGTGATCAGGCACAGCCCTCCCGCTATGGGAAGCGCGAAGCTCATAAACCAGTTTCCGTTGGTGTAGCTGTTGATATACAGCAGATACACTGTGGTCGCCACGTAAATACACGGCCCGAAGATTACCGGATTGGGCTTATCAAACCACAGCGGAAGTGCCATTGCGATGTAGCTGATCAGCAGACCTCCCGCCGCCAGTCCAAACCAATCCAGCTTTTTGTCCGGCTGCAGATCCGCCAGCAGGCAGATCATGGCAGGGATCAAAAACAAAATGATCAACACGCCGTTAAAGGCTTTGGAGTTCGGCTGTGACTTAGGATATTTTCCTTTCGGATACAGGGGACGCCCCTCCGGCTGTTGCAGCTCAGGATGGTAAACCGCTGTATCGCAAAGCGGACAACGCTTTTCCGTGTCAGCCAGTCTGACACCGCATTTCACACAGTACATGACATCCCTCCTCGATTGCTTTCCACCGTGGCGGAAAGCCCCAGCTCCTGCAGCACGGCAAAGAAATGCCGCTCCAGCTCCGCGTCGCGGATATTGCGGATAAAATTGATATAGACCGTATCCCCGTAAGACAGCATGCCGCAGTTGTAAGCGGACAGGGCCTGCGCGCCCAAAATGAAGTCCATTCGCCGAACATAGGGCTCCATGGCCTCCGGCAGCCGCACTGCGCCCAGATTAGAGAAAGACAGGCAGCACCGCTTCTGCCCCACATTTTCAAATATCGCCCTCATGACCATATTTTTCAGCGGAAGCGGGACCAGTCTGACCAATGTGCTTTTTTCGTCATTGACATTGGTGGCAATGACGGTGCTCATGAACTTGGGCGTAAACTCCATGCCCATTCTGTGGCGGATCACATCGCAGATCTCCTCCAGGGTGTATTCTCCCAATCTGGGATCCAGCTCCGGGATGGTATACATGGAGAAATTCCGCAGCGTTTGGCTGGGAAACAGCTTTCTTAAATTGATGGGAATCAGCAGCTTGATCCGTTCCCGTCTGCTGACATCCGGTACCTTTTCCTGCTGAAGTCTTTGCAGTGCCAGCATCATCACCGCGCTGAGCAGCACCGTCAATGTCACGCCCCGTTGATGGGCACATTCCAGCACCTGGGGCACTGAAAGCTGAAAGCAGGTCAGGTGCAGAAACCCATCCGGCTCCAAATCGCCTATGAGCTGCCACGCGCTTTCCCCCTTTCTGCCTGACGCCACCGCCCCCGCATGCTTAAGGAAGCTGTCCTCCAGCTCCTCCGGCCGCGGCGGCTGAGCTCGATCCAGCACGCCCTGCTCCGGAGGGACGGAGATGCCGTACTTCTGCTCCAGATATTCCGCGGTCAGGCTCTTTACAAAGATCAGCGCGCCTGTCCCATCGGTCAGGGAATGGAAAAACTCCACCGCGATGCGATCATCACGGGCAATCACACGCAGCGCGCACTGCCGCATTTCCTTGGGGCTCATAAAGGTCAGAGGATAGCTGTACTCCTCCTGAATTTCCGGAGCCTTCTCCACCTGCTGCAGGTAGTACCAAAACACGCCCTTTCTCAGCCTTGCGGCAATGGTGGGAAAACGCCTTGCGGTCACCTCCAGCGCGCTTTGCAGCACAGCCTTATCCACCGGCTCGGAGAGGGTGACGGAAAGGCGGTAGATATTGCTCCAATTGCGCCTTCTTGCCGCCGGGTATATCTTGGCTGCATTGTCAAGCCTCACCCAGTGCAGGGAGATCTTCCCTTTGGTCATACCAATCCTCTCCAGTCGGTTATTTTTTGAAGAATGCCACAGCGACCGCTCCCGGGCCCGCGTGGGTACCGATCACGCTGCCTATGGTGGTATAACGCACCGTTTCCAAGCCTTCCTCCCAAATATGCTTGCTGTCTTCAATGTATTTTTTCAGCAGCACATCGGTCAAGCCCGTATATCCCAGCAAAACCGGCTTGGTAAAATCTACACCGCCAGCCTTTTCGATCTCCTGCACCAGAAGGTTGTTGCCCATTTTGGAGCCACGGGCCTTGCCCAGCATCAGAATCTCTCCATCCACCACGGAAATCACCGGCTTGATGTTCAGCACCGCGCCGGCAAAGGCCACGGTCTTGGAAACTCTGCCGCCTTTTTTCAGATACTCCAAGGTATCCACCAATGCCACAATGACGATCTTCTTCTTTTCTTCCTCCAGCCTTTCGGCAATGGCCCTTGCGTCCAGACCCTCGTCCAGCAGCCGCAGTGCCAATTCCACCAAAATACCGCCGCCCACCGCGGCACTGCCGCCGTCCACCACATAAATGTTCTCGTAGTCGGCAGCCGCGATCACCGCGCTCTGATAAGTTCCGGAGAGCTTGGAGGCAAGGGTGATCACCACCGCGCTCTCATTGGCCTGCTTTGCCTTTTCAAATTCCTGAATAAACATATCCGGCGTTGCCTGACTGGTGGTAGGCAGCACATCGCTTTCCACCAGCCTTTCATAAAAGGTCTTGTGGTCGATGGTAACGCCGTCGATATACTCCTTTTCTCCGAAGCAAACCCTCAGCGGCACAACGTGCACCCGGTCTTTATACTCCGGCATCAGGTCCGATGTGGAATCCGCGATAATTCTGGTTTTCATGATCATCAACCTCTACTTTCATTTTTTCAGGACAAGTCCCGCGACAGAGCTACCGCTTCTAAGCTGTCGCTGATAACGGACAGGCAGCGGTAAAACTCGACTCTCTCTGTCTCCGTCAGCTCATGGCTGATCTGAGCAAGAACGCTGTCGATCTTACCGGCGATCTTCTTGCCCACCTCCCTGCCCTTTTCCGTCAGCACGATGGGGCTTTTGTACCGCTTGGCATTTGACGTGCCGCAGGCTATATAGCCATTGACCTCCAAATAATCCAGCGCACGGGAAACGGTCGCCTTGTCCTCCTCGCAATGCTCGCAAAGCTCGGTGGCAGTCAGTCCGTCGGACAAATAAAGATAGTAAAGGCAGGAAACATGGGCACTTCTGAGATTATATTCCGCCATTTCCTGATTTTTTATTTTGCGGATATTCCGTCCGATCCGGTTGATCAGCACGGTAAAGGTTTCAAATCTATCCTTCATATGAGCATCTCCCGTATTGCTTGTTGAAGTTTCAACAGACAGCAGTATAGCATATACTTGTTGAAATGTCAACAATTCTTCAACGGAAGCATCTTACTCCTCAACAGTCAGCTCTCCGTCATTCTCCGCAGCTTCCGCACTTTCCGCAGCTTCCGCAGCCTCCGCGGCCTGCTCCACACGCCGCACGAACAGCTTTTGGGGATCCGGCTTTCTAAGCTGCAGCACCACCAGCAGCACCACCGCCGCTGTGCAGCTTACCGCCGCCAGCACCTGACTGATCCGGACAGAGCCCAGCCACAGGCTGTCGGTTCGCAGTCCTTCGATAAAGGCCCGTCCCAAGCCGTACCACGCCACGTAGCCAAGGGCGATCTGTCCGTCGTATTTGCGCCGCTTAGAAAGGAAATGCAGTAGCAAAAAGCCACAGAAATTCCATGCGGATTCATACAAAAAAGTGGGATGAACGTATACCGTTGCCCCGGTGTAGGGGTTGGTCAGCCCCATGCGGAAAAAGCTGTCGGTCACCGCGCCGTAGGCCTCCCGGTTGATGAAATTGCCCCAACGGCCGATGCTCTGTCCGATCAGAAAGCCAAGGCTGGTGATATCCAGCACCGCCGGCAGACTGACCTTATCCTTTTTCACCAAGGCAAACACCACGATGCCCACGGCCGCGCCGATCACACCGCCGTAAATGGCAAGTCCGCCCTCCCAGATTCGAAACACCCCCATGGGGTCATTTTTGTAGGAATCCCACTGAAAAATGCAGTAGTACGCCCGGGCGCACACGATGGCAAAGGGGACAATGCAAAGCACACCGTCGATCAGGTCGTCCTCCCTCAGTCCGAACTCCTTGCACCGCCCGCAGGCATACAGCACCGCCAGCATCAATCCCACCGCGATGATCACGCCGTACCAATGGATCTCCAGCGAGCCTATGGAAAAGCTGGTGGAAGGGTCCCATTCAAATCCGAATTGAGGAAAACTGATAATATATTTCCCGCTCATAAAAAACCTCCTTTGTTCACGCCAGCGGCTCGATAACCGTCATACTGCATTTTTCAGGCTGTACCGCGGTCTGCAAAAATTGCCGCAGCTCCTCCGCTTCAATGCTTTCATACACCGCCGGGAACTCGAAATAGTCAAACTCATTAAAATGATAGATACACAGCCGGAAGCAGGTGGAATCGAAGCTGTCCAGATCCCGGATCTTCCGCCCCATGGCACTGCGCTTCATCCGGCGAAATACCGTCGGGTCGATGCCCTCGGCGCAAATTTGCTTTGCCTGCCGCAAGATCGCATCCCGAACCGCCTCCGGATCTCGGCTGTCGCCGCCGCAGTTGAGCATGGCGCAGCCATCCACGGCTTCAAAGCCTCCGCCGAAGGACTGGTCGATCAGTCCCTGATCGTACAGCTTCAGATACAGCTCCGAGGCTTCACCAAACAGCAGCTCCGCCGCCAGATCGGCTACGATCTCCTGCCGGATGCCGTCCATCCCCTTCCCCACCGGCTGACATTTGAAGGCCAGCAGGAAGGTAGGCATAGCCACCTCCATTTTCAGCCTTTGCACCGCCACAGAGCACTCCGGCGGCTCCGGGGGGAACGGCAGCTTCCGCGCCGCGGGAGGGCTTTGCGTACCAAGCCGCTCCTGAGCCAGCCGGACGACCGTCTCCGGCTCCACATCTCCCACCACACACAAAATCATGTTTTCAGGAACATAGAACGCCCGATGGCACAGATAAAGCTCCTCCGGGCCGATTTGGCGAATGGTCTCCGATGTGCCGAGGATGGGCGTGCGGATGTCATGGCTGGCATACATTCCCTCCATCAGCCGCTCAAAGATCACCGACTCCGGCGCGTCCAGATTCATGCCGATCTCCTGATCGATGATGCCCCGCTCCTTGTCCACACTCTCTTGGGTGAAATAGGGGGTCGCCACAAATTCCAAAAGCAGAGAAAGGCTTTCCTCAAAATGCTCGGTGCAGGAGAAATAGTAGGCGGTCATGTCATAGCTGGTAAAGGCGTTTACATTCGCCCCCAGTGCCGCCAGCTCCCCATTCACATCCCGCTGGGGCAAATCGAAGAGCTTATGCTCCAAATAATGGGCAATGCCCGCGGGCAGCGTGTACTCCTGCCCCTCAAGGGAAAAGCGGCGATGAATCGAGCCCATATTGGTGACAAAATAAGCCAGCTTACGGGTCGCGCCGGGTCTGGGGACTACCGCCACCGTCAGACCGTTTTCCAGCTTGGTGCGGTATACCCGCTCTCCCAGCCGGGGATATTCCGTCATCTTCATGCCGACACCCCCTTGAGGATATAGGTGGTGTGCAGCGTCAGACTGCTCGCCGCCTGCGCCACCTGACGGACTGTGACCGCTTCTACCGCCCGACGGTACTCGTCCACACTCAGGGACATCCCGCCAATGGCGGACGCGGTTTCATAGCCCTCAATAGAGCCGGGGGTATCGTAGATGCCCCGCAGACCGGAAAGGATCGCTTCCTTGGCAGCCTTCAGTTCTTCCGCGCTGATGCGCTCCTCGCGGCAATCCTCCAGCAAGGCAAGCACCTGCTCCGTCACCACCGGCTCTTTGTCCGCGTCAATTCCGGCGGACACCGTTAAAATACCCTTGCTGCCGAAAAATCCCGAGCCGATGGAATAGCACAGGCTCAACTTTTCCCGCACCACCATAAACAGCTTGCTGGTCATGCCCGCGCCGAACAGGGTGTTGAGCACCTGCATGGCGGGAAAATCCGCCGCGCGGTTGGTAATGGGGGTGGTAAAGCCCATCACCAGCTTCGCCTGAGTGACCTCCATAGTCTCCACATGACTGCCGCCACCTCCGTCACGGAAAGGGGTCTGGGCAGGCAAAGTCATGGGCGTTCGGGATATTTTCTCAAACATCCGCCCCAGCCTGTCCGCCAGCCAGCTCACGTCCCCGCTGCCCACATAGAACAGCTCCACCGGGCTTTCCGCCAGCACTTTTTGATAATGCTCCCATGCCCCCCTGGGGTCAATTTCCCGCACCTGCTCCACCTCGCCTAAGCGGGGGATGCCAAAGCTGTCCGATGCGCACATTTTGCGCATCATCTGTGCCGCGGCGTAGGCGCGCTTGTCGTTGCGTTCGGCCTCGATGGTGGCAATGAGGTTCCGTTTTTCACTTTCTACATAGATTTCCGAGAAGCCGCCATTCTCCGACAGCGGCTGAAACAGCAGCTCCTCCAAAAAATCGATCATCGGCTCTAAAACCTTATCCCCGGACAGGGCATACCTATCCTCGATAAAGCTGCAATACAGTCCTACGGTCTGATAGTCACCGATCCGGCGCACCAACGCCCCCACGGACGCGCCGTAAAGATCATCTAAATGTATGGTAATTTGGCGCAAATCGGGTCGTTTTTCCGTACCCCGCAGCAGCACCGCGGGAATCAAGGCATTCACCGCCGCCTCCTCCCTTGCCATAGGGCGCAGGAATTGCAGGCTCAGGCAGCTCTGCTTAAATCTCTCCGCCGGAAAGCACCGCAGGGTCACGCCGGGAAGAAGGGAAATGGTATGTGTCATAAACG
>CAZAOL010000059.1:0-8895 GCA_964486785.1 uncultured Oscillospiraceae bacterium | reverse complement strand
ATGGATTCCCACCCGCGCCATCATATCCAAAGCCCGCTCCTTTGCCTCCCGATAAGAGCAGTTCTGATGGGTGCGAATCACACCGGTGAGCTGCCGCCCTACAGTAACGATGGGGTCTAAGGAAGTCATCGGATCTTGAAAAACCGTTGCGATCTGTCCTCCACGAAGCTGCGCCCAGTCCTTTTTCCGATGCAGCTTTGTCAAATCCTGTCCGTCAAAGAGGATCGACCCGCTGTCAATCCTGCCGTTGGCCTCCAGCATCCCGGAGCAAGCCTTGGTAAGCACGGTCTTCCCCGAGCCGGACTCCCCTACGATTGCCAGCGATTCACCCTCATGCAGTTCCAAATCCACGCCTCGCAGCGCAGTCAGAGTCTGCCCCCGAACCTGAAAGGATACCTTCAGATCTTTGACAGATAGTATTACCGGCTGCTCCATACAGTCCTCCTATTTTCCGTTTTACATCAAATATGCCTGCGCGGATCCGACGCGTCTCCCAGATTCTGTCCCAATACATAAAGCACCACGGTGATTACCGATGCCACCGCCACCGGACTCCAAAATTCCAGCTCCCAACCGGGAGTGAGCATGGCACTTTGCCCTGTCTGAATCAACCGGCCCAAGGTCATATCCGGGATGCCCATGCCGATATAGCTCAAAAACACCTCATAAGAGATATAAGACGGTATCTCCGCCGCGGCAAGGGTTACGATCACCGAGGTCATAAACGGCAGCACATTTTTCGCCACCACCCGGTGCAGCGGTGTCCCCAGGCACCGGGAAGCCAAATTATACTCCCGATCCCGAAGAATCATCACCTGCGTGCGGATAAAATAGGCGATCCCTAGCCATCCGGTCACCGTCAGTGCCAGCACCATAGTCCAAAAGCTGGCAGAAAGAATCAGCACCAGCACCGAAATCAGCAGGATATACGGCACATTGGCCACCACGTTGTATACCTCTGTCATCACCCGGTCCACGCCCTTGGAAAACCCCCAAACCGCGCCCAGAAGCACTCCTAAGGTCATATTGATCGCGGCGCACACCAGTGCCAAGGAAATGGAAATCCCTGCCCCGTACCACACCGCGTCAAAGGTGGACTGTCCCGCGGGACCCGTTCCCAGACACCAGCGAAGCTGATACCCAAACCGCTCCATGGCCTGTTTCGGGCTTAAATGCTTTGCCGAAGAATCCATCAGATTGATATAGGGATCGACCTGCGGATCATACCCGATAACCGCCGGATAAATGAAGGCAAAGCCTAGTATCACAGCCAAAGCGATCAACAGCAGCACATTGCTTTTCTTTTGAAAAAACAAGCGAAAGACAGATTTCCAATAAGAATAGGCCGGAGCGGTGATATGCTCTGCCGCCTGAAAATCTGCCGTAACCGGAGCGAACAGCTCGCTGTCGGAAAGTCCAAAGCCGCTTAGATCTGTCATTTTCCCCTGCCCCCTGCCAATCGGATTCTAGGATCCGCCGCCCCCAGCAGCAAATCCCCCAGCAGTACCGCCGCCACCGACAGTACCGCGTAAAACAGTGTCACGCCCACGATCACGCCGTTGTCATAAGCCCCGATCGCCTCTGTGAGCAGATCTCCCGCGCCGGGAACCACATATACCCTTTCCGTAATGATCGCGCCCACCAGTGCCCCCAAAATGGCGGCGGGGATGCCGTGAACAATGGGAATGGCTGCATTTTTCAATACATGGCGGCGAAATATCTGCCCCTCCTGCAGGCCGCAGGCCTGAGCAAAGCGCACATAGTCCGCACCCATTTGATCGATGGTGTACCGCCGCAGCCATTTCATCAGGTTTGCCGCCGCGGGAAGCCCCAAGGATACCACAGGTAACACATACATCAGCAGGCGGGGAGCTTCCACGTCAAAGGAGGTCGGCAGACCCAGCCACTCCCCCACCGAGCGAAACAGGAAAATATACGCCAGCGTGGGCACAGCCATAATGGCGACCACATAGGCCGTCCCCAGCCTGTCCACCAGCCGTCCCTTCCGCCGTGCCATCCAAAGCCCCAGCGGGATTCCCACTCCGTAGGCAAGTCCCACAGACAGAATACCGATGGCAAAGGAATACCCCAGCTTAGAAAGCCCCTGCTTGCGGGTGCTGAGGGCAGTATAATCGTCGGTAAAATGGGATTTTATCACCGCGTCTCCGGCGGCATACGACCCCTCCACATAGGTAGCGGAATGAAGGTCATCGGCGGAAACATCCGTTTTTCCGGAAGGGTAAGTGATTTGAGAATACGATCTCGCCCCTTGGGCGTCGGTCATGGTCTTCCCGACCTCCACACCCTGATTGACGGAATACGACCGCCCAAGATTGATGCTTATGAGATTCTGATGCAGGTAGGGAAACCGGTCATCAAAATACAGCAGATATCTGTGGGTGGTGCCGTTTCCCATAATGGCGGGAGAAAACCGTTCTCCCCCATAGGCAGGGTCAAACCAGGTAAATTCCAGCCCTCGCTGTCCCACATCGCCTTGGGCATTGTGGATATTGTCCACCTGTACGATTCCGGTAAGATACCGCCACAGCCTTGTTATCAGCGGAACATCCCGATAGGCGTATAGCCTCGGCTCTCCGCCCTCCACATATTTCTTTGTGCCGCTGCGAAGCTGGGCGTCCAATCGCTCCACCCGGTAGCCTTCACCCAAATACTTTTGGGTAAACGCCTCTACGAAGCGGGCAGCTTCCTGACTGTCCACGCCGGCGGTATTCCCCAGCTTCACTGCCTTGTCATATTCCGCTTGGGTCAGTTCCCCATTTTGAAGCCACCGGGATAGCTCCTCGGCATAGGGAACGTAGTCCATATAGCCATAGTTTTCCCATTGCTGCAGCTTATAGACCTCCTTGGCGTTGCTTTTCAGCCGGGAATACACCGCATCCTGAGAAAAAATCAGATTTCGGTCCATGCACCCATATACCAGCACCATAACGATTCCCACAACGGCAAATACCGACAGCACGCCCCGGAGGATCCTCCCTAATAAATACCGTCCCATAGCCTTAAAAAATCCCCAGCATCCGGGTCATATACCCCTCATAATTGGGCAGCAGTGCGCTGAGATAAGTCTGCGGATCGCCGTAATCCGGCCCCCAGCCGGACAGATCGTAAACGTCATAGTTTGCCTCATAGCCCATGCCGATATAATACCCCGCATAATACACCTGATTGTTGTCAGCGCAAGGCACCAAATTGACCCGCACCGCGCCGCCCAAAGCCTGATGAATAGACTGCCGGTAGGCATTGGCACGGTTGGTTTGGGTATCACTGCCGGAAAAATAGGGAAGATCGATCTCAATCGGGTCATCCGGGCCGAAATCCAGCTCCTGCTGTGCCAATGCCAGCTCCGCTGCCGCCGCCTCCGGATGATACCAGCCGTCAAAGCCGTCAGAAGATCCCAGACCTTCCTCTCCCTGCGGATCCCACGCCTGTACCGCCAGCCCGTCTGCCTGAAGCTGGTCGTGGAGGATCTGCCCGTATTGCGTGCCTGCCCCATAGACCTTTTCTTCTTCCCCGATTTTCAATGTTACCTCCTCCGTCAGTGCCACGAAGCTCCCCGGAGTGAAGGTGTTGCGAAGGGTTGCCGCCTTCAGCTCCTCACCGGCCGCTTGGGCATTGTAGGCAGACCGGTCCAGCGCATAGGAAAGCGCGCGGCGGAAATGCACATTTTGCATCGCCTCCGTAGCACGCTGAGCCGCAACCTCTGTTTTGCCGGACTGCGCCGCGCCGTCATTAAAATTGGAGAAGGACAGCCGGTTCAGATTGTAAAATCCGAAATAGGTGGTTGCCCCCATGGACGCCACATATGCGTATTTTTCAAAGGTTCCATCCGTCTTGGCCTTTTCAATGGCGGATACATTCAACGCTGTGCCGTCAATCACGCCGGATACCGTATCGGTGTAGCCCTTCAGCGCGTCCTTCCCGTCATTGTACCGCCAAACAATGCTTTTCAGCCGCACCTGCTCCGCGTTCCAATAGGTAGGATTGGCAGAATAGACCAGTGTATTCTCCGCCGTGGCATTGGTCACCAAATACGCGCCGCAGTAGGCGATGGAATTAGGATTCTTCCCGTAGAGATAATCGCTGGAAGAAGCATCAAAATCACCGCCGAACCGTCCGCCCTTGGATACATAATAGGCTCGGCTCATGGGCGCAAAGACGCTGTAGCCCAGCATAGTCATGAAATACGGCACATCCTCCGTCAGCGTGTAGACCACCGTTGCCTCGTCCTCTGCCAGCACGCCCACCTGCTCCATATCGGTGCTTTCCCCGCTGATATACTCCGCCGCTCCCTGAATGACACCTTCCACCAAATATTCCAAACCGCCCGCGGCATCCATCATATGCTGAAAGCCCGCCACGAAATCATCCGCCAGCACCGGAGCTACCTCCCGCCCTTGGGAGTCCACCCACTTCAGTCCCTCTCTTAGGTGGAAAACATACTGCACCGTTCCATCGTCTTCACGGCGCACTTCGTAGCTTTCTGCCAACGCTGGCTGCAAAATGCCCTCGCAATCATACTGATACAAGCCGTCGTAGGTGTTGACGATGGCATCCATATCCGATGCCCGGGAGGTTGCCAGCGCGTCCCAAGTCTTCGGATCGCTGGAATAACCCACACGGTAGCTATCCTTCAGCGCATATCCCGCCTCGGTCAAATACTCCTCCGCCCACGCCCGATAGGTTCCGGTTCCCTTGCGCTGCGCCCACTGCTGCTTCAGCTCCTGAGCATCCTCTGCCCTGATTGGTTCTTCTGTCACCAGCATGGCGTACTGCCGCTGGGCATCATTGCCCCACAGCGCGTAGGGCACCGTATAGGGTACCGCCCGGGAAATGGTATACTTCCCCCCGCTGGCAGTCAAAGGAAGCATCACGGCAGAGCCCAGCAGCTTTGCCTCCGCCACAGCCATAAGAGCATAACGCTGTGACACAGACTCCGCCTCCAGTGCCTGCTGATATGCTTCATAAAACCCGCCCAGAGCCTCGTTGTACAGCTCCTGTGATTGGCTGTCATAATCCCGGGAATCCTCTGTAGGCGCGGTATCCGCCGGTGTTTTGCCGCAGCCTGTTAATCCCAAAAGCAACGCTCCCAGCAAAATGAGTGCGACGTACCTTCTCATAGCACATTCCTCCGTATCTTCATATATACCCATTTTGCGCCAAGCCGCCGCAGATATACGGGAAATGCTTGTCAGACATTTTTTCCTGTGCTATACTATGAAAAAAGGGGGAATTTTTTTATGGAGCATGATATTTACGCTGCGGAGCTATTTTTGAAGGGCTATAACTGCGCCCAAGCGGTGGCAATGGCCTATTGCGACAAAACCGGGCTGGATCCCGAGCTTACCGCCCGTATGACCTCATCCTTTGGCGGCGGCATGGCACGAATGCGGGAGGTTTGCGGCGCAGTCAGCGGAATGTTTTTTGTGGCAGGCATCCTGTATGGCTACGATTCACCGGAGGATGACGCTCAGAAAAAAGCCCATTACCAGCGGCTGCAGGCACTTGCCGCCCAGTTTCGGGAGCAGGCCGGCAGCATCATCTGCCGGGAAATTTTGAAATCCCCTCCCTCCGACCCGAATCCCACACCCCGCACGGAGGAATTCTACCGCCAGCGTCCCTGTGCCCGTATGGTGATGCTGGCCTGTCAGCTTTTAGACCGGTATATTCAAGAAAATCCCATATAAAAAAACGCTCCGCGGAAATTAAATCCGCGGAGCGTATTATGTAACAATGTCATGCCTTCACCGTGATTGATAATTCAAAACCTCTTTATAAACAGTCTCTACCGCCTCACCGAAAGCATCTTTTCCAAATGTAGCCGCCACCTGCGCGCTGCGTTCAGACGCTTCCCTCTGCCACTGACGGTCAGAAAGGATTTTGTCCATCCCCATGCGGAAGCTTTCCGAATCCGTAAAATCGTAGCCGTTCTCTCCGGGGAGCATCACATCCAGCAGGCACGGATCCTTCCGGCACAGCAGCGGCAGGCCATTGGCAGCCGCCTCCACATAGGTAAGACCCTGTGTTTCACTGGTAGAAGCACTTACAAACACGTCGCCGAGCTGGTAATACTCCTGCACTTGATTGGGCGAAACCATTCCGGTAAAAATCACCCGTTGGGCAATCCCCAGCTCCTGAGCAAGCCGCTGAAGCTGCGCCCTTGCCGGCCCATCCCCAACGATCAGCATACAGATGCGCTCCTGCGGCCGCACCGTTTCCGCGAAGTAGTGCAGAAGCTGATCCAGATTCTTCTCCGTTCCCAGTCTGCCTACATTTACCAGCACCTGCATATCCGGGTCGATGCCCAGAGCCTGACGCTTTGCCGCCCGTTCCTCCGGGGGCAGTCGCCCCTCATGCTGCTGCAGCCGGATACCGCTGGGCACCACCCGAATCGGCACTTGGATTCCGTAAGCCCGAAGGGTATCCTCCACCTTGTGGGTCGGCGCGATGATTGCCTGAACATCCTTCAGACGGGTGCGGGACAGCTTCCCCACCGCCCATTCACCCATGCTCTTAATGGGCAGGACGTAGGCCACATATTGCTCATAGAGCGTATGATAGGTATGTACAATGGGCGCGCCGGTCTCCTTGGAAATATGGTGGGCAAATTGAAAGCTGAAAAATTCGCACTGGCTGTGGATCACATCAGGCTTCCACTCTATGAGCAGATCGATCAGCCGATGACGGTAGGCCGTGGACATCCGCACATCCGGGTAGATGATGCCGATGGATACCGAACGGATGTAGTACACATTGTCCATCTGGTAGCTGTGCATACCCTCTGCCTGTGTCAGAATACGGACATCGTGACCACGGGCAATCAGCGCATCCGTTAAATTTCTGACGGATGTCACCACACCGTTGGTATTTGTTGTATATAAATCGGTGGTAATTAAAATCTTCATGGGTTCTCTCCAAGGGACAGCGGCTCATCCCTCCGGGACTGAGCCGTTTTTATTTTTCTTACGTTTTTTTACCGCTGCCTTAAGCTTTGCGTAGGACTCCCTCAAAATTGCCAGCGTTTTCTGGTCGGAGGGAAACAACAGCCGGAGCAGGACGATGGCAATTGTCACCGTCACCAGCTTTTCCGGAGAAATCGGCAGCCAAAGAAACGCCAAATACGCGCTTGCAACCCCAATCATCCAGCTACTTTCCAGCCATGTGCCCAACGCCAGCAGTACATAGGACCAGCCATTGGTAATCATCCACGCAATGCCAACGCACAGTACCAAACGGGGATTCAGAAAAAACTGCATGATTTTCTTGACCTTATTTTTCACAAGCTTCAGCTCCCTAGCTCCTTAAAACAGCAGCGCGTGCATAATCAGCGCGTTTACGATACCCAAAAGGATGCCGGCCATCACCTGAATGGGAGAATGTCCAACAAATTTCTTCAGCTTCACCTCGGGCAGCTTATCCTCCGACAGCTCACTGAATGCCTTCACCAGTTCATTGATCAGGTACGCCTGCTTCTGGGTTTCCATCCGAACACCGGTGGCATCGTGGCAAACAATTACCGCCAAAACCGCGCCAAGGGCAAAAATGGCAGAGTCAAAGCCGTACACAAGCCCCAGCATCAGTGCAATGGCGGTCACCGTGGCAGAATGACCGCTGGGCATTCCCCCGTCCCCTACCAAACGTTTCCAGTCCCATTGCTTGTTGATGACCGCGTGCAAAACGGTTTTTAGAATTTGTGCGACAAACCAGGAAGAAAGTCCTGTCAGCAGGAAGGGATTTGTTAAAAACGCGACAAGCTCATCCATTCACTTAGCCCCTTTCTTTCTTGTAGGTACATCATATAACATTTTTACGGTTTTGTAAAGAAAATCATCGAACGTCGTAGAAAATGAGGAAAGCAACGGGGTGACTTCAGTATTGACAAATCCAGATACTGGTGTATAATTGTATACACAGAAACATGAAAGCAAAACTTCCCCGGAAAGGAGTCAAAACCTATGCTTGAGATTTCTCCCAAGACAAATCTGCTGGAGCAGAAGTCCTACAAATATTCTCTCCAGAATGTAGCTGAGCCAAACCTGCACCGTGAGTCCTATTCCTACGGCGCCATTCCCAAGGTGGCATTCAACCATCGCCGGGTTCCCATGTCCATGCCGGAAGAAATTTGGATCACCGATACCTCCCTGCGGGACGGGCAGCAGTCCGTCGAGCCCTACACCGTTGATCAGATCGTAAATATTTATAAGCTGCTGAATAAGCTGGGCGGCCCTTACGGCATCATCCGTCAGACTGAGTTCTTTATCTACAGTAAGAAGGACCGCGCCGCCATTGAAAAATGTATGGAGCTGGATTACAAGTTCCCGGAAATCACAAGCTGGATCCGTGCCAGCAAAGAGGATTTCAAGCTGGTTAAGGAGCTGGGCATCAAGGAAACCGGTATCCTGGTTAGCTGCTCCGACTACCATATCTTCAAAAAGATGAAGATGAACCGGCAGGAGTGTCTGGATTTCTACCTCGGCACGATTAAAGACGCCTTTAACGCGGGTGTCATCCCCCGCTGTCATTTGGAGGACATCACCCGTGCGGATTTCTACGGCTTCGTAGTTCCCTTTGTTAACGAGCTGCAGGCACTTTCCCGGGAGGCCGGGATTCCCGTAAAGATCCGCGCCTGCGATACCATGGGCTACGGCGTTCCCTACACCGAAGCCGCCCTCCCCCGCAGCGTTGCCGGCATTGTTTACGGTCTGCAGCATTATTCCGACGTCCCCAGCTCCTGTCTGGAATGGCACGGTCATAATGATTTCTATAAGGGCGTTGTCAATGCCTCCACCGCGTGGCTGTACGGTGCCTGTGCGGTCAACTGTTCCCTGCTTGGCATCGGCGAGCGTACCGGCAATGTCCCGCTGGAGGCCATGGTCT
>CAZAOL010000058.1:0-9007 GCA_964486785.1 uncultured Oscillospiraceae bacterium | reverse complement strand
GTATGCCGTACCATCCGCGGCGAAAGCCAGACTCCGGTTATCATGCTCACTGCCAAGGGCGAAACCGACGACAAGGTAAACGGTCTGCGCTCCGGCGCGGACGATTACATCACCAAGCCCTTTGAAATGCGGGAGGTGCTGGCACGGATCGAAGCGGTGCTTCGCCGCAGCTCCGGCACAGTCGCGGAGAAAAAGGCCCGCCGGCTGTGCTTTGACAAGCTGGTGATCGACATGGACGCTTTCGAGCTGACCGTGGACGGAAAAAAGGTGGACACCCCTCCCAAGGAGATGGAGCTGTTATTCTATCTTGCGTCCTCTCCCAACCGGGTTTACACCCGCAATCAGCTTTTAGACGAGGTTTGGGGCTTCGACTACTTCGGCGACAGCCGCACCGTAGACGTACACGTAAAGCGTCTGCGGGAAAAGCTGGAGGGCGTGTCCGAAGGCTGGAGCCTGAAAACCGTCTGGGGCGTAGGCTATAAATTCGAGGTGCTGTAACCATGAGGACCACGTTCAGCCGTACCTTCCTCACGGCCACGCTGGTCCTGCTGGTGGCACTGCTGGCGGTGGGCTTCTTCCTGCGGACGCTGCTTTCCAGTCATTTGGATGACACCGCCTTTGACCGGCTGGAAAATGACGCACAGGTGATCTCCCAGCTTGCCGCCGCCTACTACGCCGATGGGTCGCTGTCCAATATGGATTTTCTGGTGGATTTGAATATCGCCAGTAAGCTCTCCGAAGCGGATTCCGTGATCTGCAACCGTCAGGGCATGATCCTGCTGTGCTCAGAGGATCCCCTCAACTGCGCCCATAAGGGGCTGGTGGTGGACAGCAGCTATATGGATCTGGTGCTTGCTCAGGGCGTGACCCAAAGCACCGGTATCATTCAGGGGCTTTACGAGGACAGCCGCTATGTCTGCGCCGTACCCATTACCGTGGAGGACAGCAAGCCGGTGGGCATCGTGATTGTTTCCCGATCCCTGGCGGCAAATCAAAGCGTGCTGCAGAAAATGACGGATATTTTTCTGTTCCTTTCCGTGCTGGTGACTGTCATTGCGGTGCTGGTCGTATTCTGGATGGTAAAGGTTCAGATTGGCCCTCTGCGTCAAATGGCGAAAACCGCCCGTGCCTTCGGACACGGAGATCTGGATGCCCGTGTGGAGCTGCGCCCCGGCGCGGCGGAGGAAATCGAGGAGCTGGCATTGGCGTTTAACAACATGGCATCCTCTTTGCAAAAAAGCGAGTATCAGCGTCAGGAATTCGTTGCCAACGTATCCCATGAGCTGAAAACTCCCATGACCACCATCGGCGGCTATATCGACGGTATTCTGGACGGCACAATCCCGCCCGAGCGCAGCCGCCACTATTTGAAGGTGGTATCCGATGAAACCAAGCGGCTGAGCCGGCTGGTTCGCAGTATGCTGGACATCTCCCAGCTTCAAAATCAGGGCGGCATCCCGGAGGAAAAGAAGTCCCGCTTTGATCTGGAGGAAACCGCCGGACAGGTGCTGATTACCTTTGAGCAGAAGATCAACGCCAAAGGCGTTGCCGTGGAGGTGGATATGCCGGAGCATCCGGTGTACACCTTCGCCAACCAGGACTATGTGACCCAAGTGATCTACAATCTCATCGACAACGCGGTGAAATTCTGCCCCAGTGGCAGCACCGTAGGACTTTCCATCCGGGAGGGCGGCAGCAAGGCCATCGTCACCGTGTTCAATGACGGCGAGACGATCCCCCCGGAGGAGCTGCCGCTGGTATTCGACCGCTTCCACAAGCTGGACAAAAGCCGCTCCCAAAACCGGGACGGCTGGGGCTTGGGACTGTACATCGTAAAAACCATTGTATGCAGCCATGGAGAAAATATATCCGTCACCAGTCGGGACGGACGTACCGCATTCACCTTTACCATGCCCTTAGTGGTATGATCTCTCCTATTGAGGTAAGCTTATGAACCAAAACGACCGCAATCCGGACTATTTCGACCCTTGGGACAAGGGTGTATACCAAACAGGCTCTGTAGAGCCACCCAAGAAAAAAAGCGCGCTGGTGGCGTTTTTGCTGATCGTGCTGGTGCTGATGCTGGGCGTGATCACCATTTTGGGCGCGCTGAACATCAAGCTATTTAAGCAGCTCGATACGTCCAACAACACGCCATCCCTGTCCATTCTGCCCGCCGATAACGTGGTAACTACCCCCGTTACGCCTGCCCAGCCGGCAGAGCGGGAGGATGTTTCCATCCAGCTTCAGGATCAGCCGGAGGCGCAGGAGGATACCTCCCCGCAGGAGGGATTGTCTTTACAGGAGATCTACACCCGGTGCATCGACAGTGTAGTTTCCATTATTTGTCAAAACGGGAACAGCTCCTCCACCGGAACCGGTGTGGTGCTTTCCGAAAACGGCTATATCGTTACCAACTGCCATGTGGTAGAAGATGCCAAGCAAATCGTGGTGCAGCTAGGGGACGAGCGTCAGCTTCCGGCCACTCTTGTGGGGCTGGATGCCACCTCGGATCTGGCTGTGCTGCGGGTGGATGCCGACGACCTCACCGCCGCGGAATTCTGTGACTCCGATTCCCTTCAGGTAGGCGATTCCGTGTGCGCCATCGGAGATCCCTTGGGCGTGGAGCTGCGGGGCACCATGACCGACGGCATTATCTCCGCCATCAATCGGGACATTACCACCGGCGGACGAACCATGACCCTGATCCAAACCAACGCCGCCTTGAATTCCGGCAACTCCGGCGGACCGCTGATCAACCGCTTCGGACAGGTGGTAGGCATCAATACCATGAAAATCGGCGATTCCATGAGCGTTGCCGGTGTGGAGGGACTGGGCTTCGCCATCCCCAGCACCACAGTGAAAACCGTGGTCGACCAGCTTATTTCACAGGGCTATGTCTCCGGACGTCCTCATTTGGGAATTCAGGGCGATTCGGTGTCGATGCTGTATCAGTATTACTACCGCCTGCCGGAGGGACTGTTCCTGACAGAGGTGGAGGCCGGCTCCAACGCGGAGGCTATGGGGCTTTGTCAGGGAGATATCTTACTGACTCTGGATGGCGTGAAAATCACCGGCCCGGAGGATTTGACCACCGCATTGTATGATTATCAGGTGGGTGATGTGATTCAGGCTGTGATCTTCCGCAACAACCGGCAACATTCCGTAGAACTCACCGTGGAGGAGGCCAAGGGTTAAATGGAACTTGTATACACCCAGCAAATAACCGTTGACCCGGCGGCGGTAGACCGCTTCGGCCGGCTGCGGCCGTCCTCCATCCTGCGTTACGCTCAGGAGATCGCGGGGGAGCATTGTAATCATTTGTCCCTAAGCTATGAGCAGCTTGCCACCAAGGGATTGTTCTGGGCAGTGGTACGCAATCAGGTGCAGGTGACCCGGCTGCCCCATGTGGGAGAAAAGATCAAGCTGGAAACCTGGCCCATGCCCACCACCCGCACCGCCTATCCCCGCTCCACCGTGGCCTATGACAGTCAGGGCAAGGAGCTGTTTCGCTCGGTGACGCTGTGGGTGCTCATGGACATCCGCTCCCGCACCATGGTGCTGCCGGGAAAAAGCGGCATTGATGTGGAGGGCACGCTGCGGGGCAACGAGCTGGCTTCTCCCCGTTCTCTTGCTCCCGGACTTCTGGAAAACCGGCTCAGCCGCAGTGTTTGCTACACAGATCTGGACCGCAACGGTCATATGAACAACGCCCGGTATCTGGACTGGATCGCCGATCTGCTACCCAGCGATTTCCACGGAACGCATCCGGTGGCGGAATTAACTCTGTGCTATCTCAATGAGGCACGGGAGGGCCAGTCGCTGGAGCTTACCTACCAGCCCGACAGCAGCGGTACGCTTTTGGTGGACATCCACCGGCCCAAGGAGGACGGCAGCTTTGACCGCCTTTTCTCCGCCAAGATCCGCTTTGAAGAAAATGTTCTGTAAACCGATTAAAAACCACAGCTTCCTAAAAAAGCTGTGGTTTTTCTTTGTTTTTTTACGTTTTTAAGGGGTAATCCATATAGAAAATAAGAAAAAACTCCTGTGGAGAAACCTGTGGAGAATGTGGAAAACTTTTGTGTAAATCAAAAATCAGCTTGAGTTTTCCACAATTATGTAAACTCTCCTTCCCGCCCCCGCCGAACAGGTCGGTTGATTGACGGGCAAATGATTGCGTAACCTCACACCGTTGGTGCGTCGGCGCGGTCATGACCGCGCCCTACGAAAGGCATAGCCGAGGGCGGAGGAAGCACCGCGATAAACGAAAATGTATGTCATCCTGCACTTGGCATTTTGCATTTATGTTATCTCGTCCGTTTTTCCAAGGTGGCGGGGCTTAGAGTGGACAGATACACCCGCTCCATGCCGTATTCCGCGGTGACGATAAAGCTCTTAGGCAGATCGTCACAGGGTACTACCTGCCCCTCCCGCTCCGCGCCGTTTAGAAATTCCCTTGTGCGCTTGGATACGGTGGTATTGTCCATGTCGAATATCCCCACAATGGACCGCTCCCGCACCGCCATGTCATTTCCGATTGAAAGATACATTTTTCGTCCTTCCTCCGCACCCTTTCCCCTCCCCCGAGGGGAGGTATATTATTCCTTAAACTTCTTCCACTGGGCTACGGCGAGCTGGTCGCAGCGTTCGTTCTTGGGGTTATCCGCGTGACCCTTGATCCAATGGTAGCGCATTTCGTGCCGCCGGGTCAGCTCCAGCAGCGTTTCCCAAAGGTCGGGATTCAAGGCAGGCTTCCTGTCGGACTTGATCCAGCCCTTTTTCTGCCAGCTTGCTGCCCAGCCCTTTTCCAGCGCGTCGATCACATATTTGCTGTCGGAGTACAGCTCCACAACGCAAGGCTCTTTCAGCCGGGATAGCCCTTGAATCACGGCGGTCAGCTCCATACGGTTGTTGGTGGTGCTTTCCTCGCCGCCGCTCAGCTCCAGCTCATGTCCACGGTACTCTAAAACGGCACCCCAGCCACCGGGGCCGGGGTTGCCGGAGCAAGCACCGTCTGTATAGAGGGTAACTAGCTTCATACTTCTTCCTTTTCCGCCAAGGCCATACCGATTACCCGGTCGCCTTCTTCCTTGAAACGCATGACGATGACGCCCTGAGTGGCACGTCCGGCAATGCGGATCGCGTCCACACCGGTACGGATAATGGTGCCGGACTGGGTGATCAGCAGCAGATCCTCGCTGCCGTCCACCACCTTGACACCCACTACCTTGCCGGTCTTTTCCGTGACCTCATAGTTCTTCACGCCCAGACCGCCACGGTTGGTAACACGGTAGTCCTCCACCGCGGAACGCTTGCCGTAGCCGTGCTCGGTGATGGTCAGCACAGCCTTGCCCTCGGCGGCACGGGCCGCGCCCACCACATAGTCGCCCTCACGGAGCTTGATGCCCCGGACACCTACGGCGGTACGTCCCATGGCACGCACATCGGTTTCATCGAAGCAGCAGGCCATGCCGTCATGGGTGGCGATCAGGATCCTCTGCTTGCCGTCAGTCTCTTTGACCTCAATCAGCTCGTCACCCTCGTCCAGCGTCAGGGCACGGATGCCGATGTTTTTCAGGTTCTTCAGAGCGGAGACCTCCAAACGCTTCACCGTACCGTTTCTTGTGACCATGGTCAGGTACAGCTCCTCATTGTCCAAGCTCCGGGCATGGACCATGACGGAAACCTTCTCGCCGGGATCCACCTGAATGATGTTGACAATATTGGTACCCTTGGCGGTACGTCCCGCCTCGGGGATCTGGTAGCCCTTCTTCCGGAACACCCTTCCCTTATTGGTGAAGAAGAAGATATGGTCATGGCTGGAGGCGGTGAACACGGTGGTCACATAGTCCTCCTCACGGGTGGCCATACCCTTCTTGCCCATGCCGCCCTTACCCTGAGCGGCATACTCAGAGGCGGGGGTGCGCTTGATGTAGCCGGCGGAGGTCATGGTGAACACGCACTGCTCCTCCACAATGAGATCTTCGATATCGATTTCGTCCTCCACATCCTGGATCTCGGTCTTGCGGCTGTCACCGAACTTATCCCGAATGGCGATCAGCTCCTCACGAAGCACGCCCTTCAGCTTCACCGGATCCGCCAGAAGCTCAGTATAATAGTTAATTTTAACCTGCAGCTCGTCAAACTCGTTTTGCAGCTTTTCCCGATCCAGACCCTGCAGAGCCTTCAGACGCATATCCAAAATCGCCTGCGCCTGGATATCGTCCAGCCCGAACCGCTCACACAGACGCTCCTTGGCATCGTCATAGGCGGATCGGATGATCCGGATCACCTCGTCGATATTGTCCTGAGCGATCAGCAGACCCTCCAACAGGTGGGCACGCTCCCGTGCCTTGTTCAGGTCGTACTGGGTGCGGCGGGTCAGCACATCCATCTGATATGCCAAATATTCATCCAAGATCTGGCGCAGAGAAAGGATCTTCGGCTGCTTCTGATCGTCCACCAAAGCCAGCATGATGATACCGAAGCTGCTTTGCAGATCCGTCTGCTTGAACAGGGTATTGAGCACCACCTGAGGATTGGCGTCCTTTTTCAGCTCGATCACCATACGCATACCGTTGCGGTCGGTTTCGTCACGCAGGTCGGAGATCCCCTCCAGACGCTTGTCCTTCACCTGCTCGGCGATCTTCTTAATGAGCTGACGCTTGTTCACCTGATAAGGAAGCTCAGACACGATGATCCGAACCCGATCTTTTCCGAATTCCTCAAACTCGGTACGGGCACGGATTACCACCTTGCCACGTCCGGTGGCGTAGGCAGCACGGATGCCGCTGCGACCCATGATAATGCCGCCGGTGGGGAAGTCCGGGCCGGAGATATGCTCCATCAGATCCACCATAGTACATTCCGGATCGTCCAAAACGCACACGCAGGCGTTGATCACCTCGGTAAGGTTGTGGGGCGGGATATTCGTGGCCATGCCCACGGCGATGCCGGAGGAGCCGTTCACCAGCAGATTGGGGAACCGGCTGGGCAGGACACGGGGCTCTTTCCGGGATTCATCGAAGTTGGGATCCCAGTTGACGGTGTCCTTATCGATGTCCCGCAGCATTTCGTTGGACAGCTTAGAAAGCCGTGCCTCGGTATAACGGTAGGCCGCCGCCGGGTCGCCGTCCACAGAACCGAAGTTTCCGTGACCGTCCACCAGCATATACCGCATAGAGAAGCTCTGAGCAAGACGCACCATGGCATCGTACACAGACGCGTCGCCATGGGGATGGTATTTACCCAGCACGTCACCGACACAGGTGGCGGATTTTTTGAAGGGCTTGTCCGAAGTCAGACCGCTTTCATACATGGTGTAGAGGATACGGCGGTGGACGGGCTTCAAGCCATCCCGCACATCGGGCAGGGCACGTCCCACAATGACGGACATGGCATACTCGATGTAAGACCGCTCCATTTCATCGATCAGCAGGGATTCGGTGATATGCTGATCCGGAAAGGCAATATCCTCAGGTTTATAGCTACGATTGTGTGCCATATAAGCACCTCCAAAATTAGATTGCGCCACAGGCGCACACCTTCCCCCGTGGGAATCCTTGCCCCCCGCATTTATGAGGGGGGTGCCCCAGTGCGCACACTGGGGCGGGGGGAGCAAAGAACGCAGATCATACCGAACTCCCCCAGTCAGCCTGTTCGGCTGACCGCAAGTCTGTTGTAATTGCTCCGCAATCTATGATTTAGATTCGCTGCGCGGAGCACCACCCCCGGGGGGAAGGTAGTGCGCCTTCGGCGATTAGATATCAATATTAATGGCGTATTTGGCGTTGCGCTCGATCCATTCCTTTCTCGGCTCTACCTGCTCGCCCATGAGCACGGTAAAGATGGCATCCGCCCGAATGGCATCGTCCAGCGTGATCCGCCGCAGGGTACGCTTTTCCGGATCCATGGTAGTCTCCCACAGCTCGTGGGGATCCATTTCGCCCAAGCCCTTGAACCGGGAAATATCCACCCTCGCGCCGCTTTCGCCACGCATTTCCGCGGACACCTGATCCCGCTCCTCGTCGGAGTAGGCCACCCGCTCCTGCTTGCCCCGCTTCAGCTTGTAAAGGGGCGGAACGGCGGAATACACATAGCCATTCTCGATCAGCGGCCGCATATAGCGGAAGAAGAAGGTCAGAAGCAGGGTGCGGATATGGGCACCGTCCACGTCCGCATCGGACATGATGACCACCTTGTGATAGCGCAGCTTCTCGATGTCAAATTCCTCACCGATGCCCGCGCCCAGTGCCACGATCAGGGGATACAGCTTATCGTTGCCGTAGATCTTGTCCGCACGGGCCTTTTCCACATTGAGCATTTTACCCCACATGGCAAGGATCGCCTGGAACCGGGAATCTCTGCCCTGAATGGCAGAGCCCGCCGCGGAGTCACCCTCCACGATATACAGCTCGCACAGGCTGGGATCCCGCTCGTTGCAGTCCTGCAGCTTATCCGGCATCTGTCCGGATTCCAAGCCGGTCTTGCGGCGGATGGAATCCCTTGCCCGGCGGGCGGCCTCTCTTGCCCGGTTCGCCATCATCGCCTTTTCCAAAATGATCTTGGCGGTGGCGGGATGCTCCTCGAAATAGGTGGCAAGCTGGTCGTTGACGATCTGATCCACCAAGGTGCGGATGTACGCGTTGCCCAGCTTTGCCTTGGTCTGACCCTCAAACTGAGCGTCTGTCAGCTTCACGGAGATGATCGCGGTGATGCCTTCCCGGCAATCCTCGCCGGATACCTTATCGTCACCCTTGATGATGCCGTTTTTCACGCCGTAATTGTTCAGCACACGGGTCAACGCGGTCTTAAAGCCGGTCTCGTGCATACCGCCCTCAGGGGTGTTGACCTCGTTGGCGAAGCTGAGGATAAACTCATTGTAGCCGTCGTTATACTGGATCGCCAGCTCCGCGGAGGCATCGCCCTTATTGCCGCTCATATAGATCACATCGCCGTGGATGGGGGTCTTGTTGCGGTTGCACCAAGTGGCAAATTCCCGGATACC
>CAZAOL010000057.1:0-9079 GCA_964486785.1 uncultured Oscillospiraceae bacterium | reverse complement strand
CGTTGCCGCCCACGAAGGTCTGCTCCGGCTTGCAGCCCAGCACATCCGCCCAGTAAGCTCTGGCGCAAGGCAGACCGGCGAGCTCGCCATAGTTGCGGCTATCGCTGCCGTTGAGAATACATTGCTCAGCATCCGTCAATTCGACAAGAATATCGCTGACAAGGTCAAGCTGCAGTTTACTGGGCTTGCCACGGGACATATCCAGCTTTAAATTTTCCTGTAAAAGTGTGCCGTAGCGAGAAATCATTTTCTTTGCTTCGATACGAAGCTCCTCCCGACTTCTGCAAGCATAGGTAGCCAATTCCATCATCCTTCCAATAAAATCTGGGCATATTATATGCAATTTTAACCAAAAATGCAAGTCCAATATGTTTGAAAATTCATTTTAATCTATACACATTTGAAAATTTGTACCTCTTGCTTAATTAACGTGAAATTTGACATATAAATTTATCCATTTTTACACTTGCAATTTACTTTTTCATCGCATAAAATTCCAATGAGATATTGTTTTGCACGGTTGTGCATACTGTGTAATTTGAAAGGAAGCGTCCATATGAGTTCGTATTTGAACGTACCGGAAATCTTCGGAAGCGATGTCTTTAACGAGGCCACCATGAAGCAGCGTTTGTGCCCCGAAACCTACCAGGCGTGGAAGCAATGTATCCGGACAGGCTCTTCCCTGCCCTTGGATGTGGCTAACGATATTGCGGAATGTATGAAGACATGGGCAACGGAAAAAGGCGCGACCCATTATACCCATTGGTTTCAGCCTATGACCGGTATCACCGCCGAGAAACACGATTCCTTTATCGCCCCCGCCGGCGACGGTCGTGTGATCATGGAATTTTCCGGAAAAGAGCTTGTACGTGGTGAATCCGATGCCAGCTCCTTCCCCTCAGGCGGTTTGCGGGCTACCTTTGAAGCCCGCGGCTATACCGCGTGGGATCCAACAGCCTTTGCCTTCGTGAAGGACAATAGCTTGTACATCCCCACCTGCTTCTTCTCTTATACCGGCGAAGCGTTGGACAAGAAAACGCCGTTGCTTCGCTCCATGGACGAGGTGTCCCGGGAAGCAATTCGTATTCTTCGTTTGTTTGGTGACTATGAAACCCAGCGTGTCACCGCCTGTGTAGGCGCGGAGCAGGAGTATTTTCTGCTGCCCAAGGACTTGTATGCCCAGCGGGAGGATCTGCGCCTGACCGGACGTACCCTTTTCGGCGCGCCCGCCCCCAAGGGCGAGGAGCTGGAGGATCACTACTTCGGTACAATTCGTACCCGTGTTTCCAACTTCATGAAGGATTTGGATGAGCAGCTTTGGCGGCTGGGCGTACTTTCCAAAACCAAGCACAACGAGGTTGCTCCCTGTCAGCATGAGCTTGCGCCCATTTTCACCAGTGCCAACAGTGCCTGTGACGCGAACCAGCTTGTCATGGAGATATTAAAGAAATGTGCCGCCAAGCACAATCTGGTCTGCCTGCTCCACGAAAAGCCCTTCGCCTGCGTTAGCGGCTCCGGCAAGCATAACAACTGGTCGCTATCCACCGACACCGGAAAGAACCTGTTCCGCCCCGGCAAAACCCCCGGGCAAAACGCCCAGTTTTTGGTGTTTCTTGCGGCATTCGTGAAGGGTGTGGATGAATATCAGGAATTCCTCCGCTGCACCGTAGCCTCCGCGGGCAACGACCGCCGGCTTGGTTCTAACGAAGCACCTCCGATGATTCTTTCGATTTATTTGGGCGATGAGCTTCACGCTGTAGTAGATTCCATTATCCACGGAACAAATTATACCGACCCGGAAAAGAGTGTCATGCGTGTGGGTGTGGATGTGCTGCCCCCCATTCCCAAGGATACTACCGACCGTAACCGTACCAGTCCCCTCGCCTTCACCGGTAATAAATTTGAGTTCCGTATGCTGGGATCGTCCCAGTCCATTGCAGGCCCGAATATCGCTCTGAATACCATCATGGCGGAGGAACTGCATCAGTTCGCTGATATTTTGGAGCAGGCGGAAGATTTTGACGAAATGCTTCATAAACTGGTGTGCGACACCTTCACCAACCATCAGCGAATCCTGTTCAACGGAAACGGTTATTCCGAGGAATGGAAACAGGAGGCCGCCCGCCGGGGACTGTGCAATCTGGCAAGCACCACAGAGGCCATGCCTTACTTTGCCATGGATAAGACCGTGGAGCTGGTTACGAAGCACGGTATATTCACAGAATCCGAATTCCGGGCAAGAAACCAGATCCATTTGGAAGCCTACCGGAAGCTGGTGAATATCGAGGCGAAAACCACCGTCAACATGGCTCTGCGTCAAATCATTCCTGCCGTCAGCCGGTATTGCGCGGATTTGGCAAGCAATATTGCCAGTAAAAAAGCGGCAGGGCTATGCTGTCAGGCAGAAACCGAATTGGCAACCCGTCTATCTCAAGGCACGGACGCTCTGTATGCTGCCTGCATCCAACTCAAGGATGCGCTTAGCAAGCTACCCACGGAAAATATGGAAGCGGCAAACTACTTTAACGATGTCATCGTTCCCCAGATGGATGCCTTACGGGAAATTGCCGATGCTCTGGAGCTGATTACCGACAAGAGCTACTGGCCCTTCCCTACCTATTCCGATTTGTTATTCTATTAAAAAACGCACCCCACCCGGGTAATGTCATTAAGCTTAGATTGTCATTGCGAGGAGCGAAGCGACGTGGCAATCCGTATCTCCTTTTGGAGAACGGATTCCTCCACTCGCTGCGCTCGGTCGGAATGACAAAGTTTTCCTAACCTAATGACATTTTCCCAACTGGGGTGCGTTTTTTTAGTTAAGCATTTCGAGAAACTGGTCCTCACTGAGGATCGGGACACCCAGCTCACGGGCTTTACGTTCCTTCGAGCCTGCGTTTTCGCCCACCACCACATAGGTGGTCTTCTTGGATACTGAGCCTGCGGCCTTCCCGCCGAAGCGTTCGATCATTTCTGTTGCCTCATCCCGGGTGAATTTCGTCAGCGCGCCGGTGAGCACAAAGGTCATACCGGCAAACCGGGCATCAGTCACCACCTGCGTGGCGGTAAAATTCACTCCCGCATCACGCAGACGGGCAAGCATACGTTGAGATTGCTCCTGCCGGAACCATTCCACGATATACGAGGCAGTTACCGGCCCCACATCCGGCATAGCGGTCAGCTCCTCCTCTGCGGCGCAAGCCAAGGCATCCAGATGGCCAAAGCCGGAAGCAAGGAGCTTGCCTGTCTTTGCGCCTACCTGCCGGATACCAAGGGCGTAAATCAGACGGCTCAAATCCTGTTGCTTGCTGGCTTCAATGGCGTTGAGCAGCTTTTTGGCTGCGGTTTCACCGGACTTCCAAAGACTTTTCAAATCCTCAAGCTGCAAATAGTAGATGTCCGCAGCGGATTTAATCAGCCCCTTTTCTATCAGCGCGTCCACAATTGCCGAGCCAAAGCCCTCGATATCCATGGCATCCCGGCTGACGAAATGGGCAATATTCCGGGAAAGCTGCGCCGCACATTCCACGCCGGTGCAGCGCAAAAACGCGCCATCCTCGTCCTTCACCGTTGCCGCGCCGCATATCGGGCAGACGGCGGGCAGTAGGTATGCCTGCGTTCCTGCCGGACGCTTGGTGAAATCCACATCCAAGATCTCCGGAATGATTTCACCAGCCTTACGGATACGAACCGTATCCCCGATACGAATATCCCGTTGAGAAATAAAATCCTGATTATGCAGTGTGGCGTTGGTCACCGTTGTGCCGGCCAGCCGCACCGGACGAACTACGGCTTTGGGGGTCAGCACACCGGTACGTCCCACCTGCACTACAATGTCCTCCACCACCGTGGGCTTGATTTCCGGCGGATATTTGTAGGCTACTGCCCAGCGGGGACATTTGGCAGTTGCGCCCATCCGCTCCCGTTGCGCAAGATCATTGACCTTGATTACCGCGCCATCAATGTCGCAGGTAAGAATTTCCCGCTCCTCATTGATTTCAAAAACCCGCTGCGCCACCTGCTCCGGCTCAGACAGGATCTCAAAGGGAATCACCTTAAAGCGAAGCTTTTGCAGAAAACGAAGGGTATCCTCATGAGTTGTGAAATCCACTTCCTCCGCAAGCTGAACATTGAAAATATAAATATCCAGCCCACGCTTCGCGGCGATTTTGGAATCAAGCTGGCGCAGAGAACCTGCGGCGGCATTTCTGGGATTGGCAAACAAGGGCTTCCCCTCCGCCTCCTGGCGTGCGTTCAACGCTTCAAAGCTCTTTTTCGGCATAAACACCTCGCCCCGTACAATCAGCCGGGGAGGTGCGTCAGTCAGCGTCATGGGAATAGAGCGGATAGTCTTAAGATTTTCGGTAACGTCCTCCCCTACTGTTCCGTCACCCCGTGTCGCACCACGGACGAATACACCGTCCACGTACTCCAACGCTACAGAAAGGCCGTCAATCTTTGGCTCGACAGAAAAAACCGTGTTTGGCTCCGCCGTTTTTGCTTTTTGCAGAAACTCCTCCAGCTCCTCTACAGAGAAAACGTCCTGTAGACTCATCAGCGGAACGGGATGCTCCACCTTATCAAACTGGCTCAGTGCCTCACCGCCCACGCGCTGCGTAGGAGAATCCGGTGCAACCAGCTCAGGATGAGCTGCCTCCAGCTCCTCCAGCTCCCGCAGCAGCCGGTCATATTCAAAATCCTGCATCTGGGGATCGTCTAGAACATAGTAACGGTAATTTGCTTCTTTCAGGATTTGGCTAAGCTCCTGTATCCTTTGTTTCGTTTCCATAAAGTCCTCCGGTTTGAAAAAATGTATCCGGCACATCGCCAACAATAATCGTTTCCGCCACCATAACCTCACTGGTCACGGTAAAGCTGGCGGTTTCCCCTAAAATCAGAACCGCCACATCCACGCCCACGGACATAGAAAGCTTATGCAGGGTCTGATTGATTCCGGCTTGAGAAAAGCTGCTGGTGAAATTGGCATCCGAATTACGGATAGAGATGATTTGAACAGGAATCACCGGCCCTTTTCCGGAAAGAAACTCCGGCAAAAACAAGCTCCCCATGGGCACGCCCAAATCCGATGAATCCAAGGCCAAAATCTCATCGTTGATCATATCCAGCGTACCGGTCTTTAAGCGGTTGACCTCAGTCATATTTGTTTTCAGCGCGGTAATTTGCCCGTCCAGGTTCTTTTCAAAATAAACAATGCGGTCATACTGAATCTGCCCGGCTTCGATTTGCCTGTCGATGGCATCGTTAATCAAATCCGAAGTGGCATTCATGACCTGAATCTGCGCCAGCTCCCGAATCGGCTCATTATAACGCTTGCGAAAGAGCATCATTACGATCGTGCAGACTAACGCAAGAATCACAAGCCGCCGAACCATGCGTCTGCCAAATTTCATACCCCCACCTCCACAGGACAAAGATCCTGTTGGAGGGTATGCCATCGCGGAAAGGAAGATTACAGCTTTTTCAGATAGACCGAAGCCGTTTTCGCCATAAGCTTTTTTGTCCCTACCTGATCAAAGGCAATTTCCAAAAGCGCATCCGCACCCATTTTCATAACGGAAAGCACCATGCCCCTGCCAAATGCGGCATGGGTGACCATATCTCCTTTGTTTAACTCCAGATAAACAGGAACTGTTTCCACCGTGGATTTTCTTGCAAGCTCCCTGACAGGTGGCTGGCTATAGCCAAAGCCCCGGTCGTAGCTCTGAGGAACACGGTGCAGACTGCCCTTACGCACCACACAGTCCTCGGGTATCTCTTTCAGAAAACGGGAAGCCAGCGCGGCATTGGTGCGTCCGTACAGCATACGCTGCCGAGCATAAGTAATGGTCAGCGTCTGCTTGGCGCGGGTAATCGCCACATAGCAAAGCCGCCGCTCCTCCTCCATTTGCTCATAGTCTCCGATACAGCGCATGCCGGGAAACAAGCCATCCTCAAAGCCCACCAGATATACATGGGGGAATTCCAAGCCCTTCGCGGCGTGCATGGTCATCATAACCACCGCATCCTCGCCGTTATCATACTGCTCGATATCCGTATAGAGGGCAATCTCCTCTAAAAAGCCGGACAAGGTGGGCATAGGCGTGTTATCCACATAGGATTGGATGCTGGAGCGCAGCTCCCGGATATTTTCCAATCTTCCCAAATTCTCATCGGTGGGCTTGCCCTCCAGCATATCGGCGTAACCGGTACGCTTCATAACATGGTCGTAAAACTCCGGAAGCTCCATACCGTTGCACAGCAAGCTGGCCAATTCCTCAATCATTACAGAAAATTGCAGCAGCTTTCCCGCCGCCTTTTCCAGCGGCCCGTAAGAGTGCGGATCTGACACCACGCTGTAAAGCGGCACGCCGGCGGCCTGTGAGAGCCGTTCCGCCGTTTCCACCGTTTTTGCTCCCAATCCTCTCGGGGGATTGTTGATGATTCTTTTCAGACGGAAATCATCCGCACGGTTGTTGATCACACACAGATAGCTGAGCATATCCTTGATCTCAGCCCGGTCAAAAAACCGGGTGCCGCCGATTACCCGGTAAGGGATTCCGTTGCGTTTCAGGGTATATTCCAAAGCATTGGACTGGGCATTGGTGCGGTACAAAATGGCATTGTCCCCGAAGCCCTTGCCCTTGCTGCGAGACAGGATGCGATTGGCAACATAGCTTGCCTCCGCATCCTGATCTGCGGCCTCATACACGGTCACCGGGTCACCGCTGCCATTGGCAGTCCAAAGCCGTTTCCCCTTCCGACCGAGGTTATGGGCAATCACACCGTTGGCGGCGTTGAGAATCGACTGTGTGGAGCGGTAATTCTGCTCCAGCCGAATGATTCGGCTGTCTTTATAGTGCTTTTCAAAATTGAGAATATTCTCAATTGTCGCGCCACGGAAGCGATAGATGCTTTGATCATCGTCACCCACCACGCAAAGATTCTCCCGCCCCCCAGCCAGCAGCTTGGTCAGCAGATACTGCATATGGTTGGTGTCTTGGTATTCATCAACCAGCACGTATCGGAATTTCCGCTGATAATACCCGCAAATGTCCTCATTTTCCTGCAAAAGCTTCACCGTCAGGAAGATGATATCGTCAAAATCTACCGCATCGTTGTCCTTAAGCCGTTGCTGATAGGTTTTGTACGCCCGGGCAATCATAATTGCCCGCATATCGTTAACCCCTTCCGCCCGCTGCAGCATACGCTCCGGGGTGGTGTAGGCATCCTTTTCCCGGCTGATGGCTGCCAAAACATACTTAGGCGGAAAGGTCTTGTCGTCCAGACCCATGTCCTTGATTATGGATTTCATCAGCCGCTCCGAATCCAATTCGTCATAAATGGTGAAGTGGCGGCTGTAACCAAGCCGTTCAATATCCCGGCGCAAGATCCTGCAGCAGGCAGAGTGAAAGGTCATTGCCCATATATCATTTGCGTTCGCGCCCAAAATATTGCTCAGACGCTCCTTCAGCTCATTGGCGGCTTTATTGGTAAAGGTAATGGCAATGATGCTCCAAGGCACTGCCGGTTCTACCGCGCAAAGCCAGTCAGCGCGGTTCTTGTCAAGCGAAGAAATCGGTTCCCTCAGCCCTTCCAAAAAAGCCACATCTTCCTCTGTCACCGTGTCGCTGATCAAGTCGGAATCACTTCCGCTTCCGTAGCGGATCAGGTTCGCGATGCGGTTGATCAGAACCGTCGTCTTACCGCTTCCTGCACCGGCCAAAAGCAGCAGCGGGCCTTCCGTAGTCAGTACAGCCTCTCGCTGCATATCGTTCAAATGAGAAAACTGACTGGCAATATAGGCGCGTCTGGCAGTCAAAAATCTCTTTTCCATTTCAATTGTCATAGCGTGTCCATCCATTTGTCGGTAATACAGATATTTTACCGCATCCGCCGCAAAAGGTAAAGCACATTTTTCAAAAAACAACAAGGGCGTGTTTGCCGTCATCGCGGCAAACACGCCCCCACTGCATTCTTCATTGTGTCAGCATCAGCTCTCTAAGTCGGGCAATGGCCTTCTTTTCGATCCTGGAAATTTGCACCTGACTGACGCAGAGAATTTTCGATGTCCGCTCCTGTGTCAACCCGTGATAATACCGAAGCTTGATGACCAGTGCCTCCTTTTCCGGAAGCCGATTGATCGCTTGCCGCAGAGCGATTTGTTCCAGCAGCTTGTCCTCCGAATCCGTATCAGTCAGAACATCCTCAAGAGAGAATCCCTCCGTGCCCATCTCCCGGTTGATGGATTCCGTACAGGCAGTTGCCGCCTCCGCTTCCGCGATTTGCTCCGGAGTAATCCCGGTATGTTGGGAGATTTCCTGAATTGTGGGTTCTCTACCTAAAGAGGTTATCAAATGGTTGCGTACATTCCGAATCGTCGCCGCCTGCTCTTTTAGACTGCGGGATACCTTTACCGCCCCGTCATCCCGAAGAAATCTTCTAATTTCTCCCGCGATTTTGGGTACTGCATAGGTGGAAAACTGTGTGCCAAATTCCAAATCAAAGCCTTCCACCGCCTTCAAAAACCCAAGGCAGCCCAGTTGATACAAATCCTCCGTTTCCGTTCCCCTGCCGATAAAACGCCGGGCAACAGACCATATCAAGCCGGAATTTTCACAAATCAACTGCTCCCCCGCGTCCCGATTTCCTTGCTGCGCCGCCCGAATCAGTTCCTCCGTCCGGCTCATTTTCTGCGTTGCAGCTTCCGCCGCATATGTACCGTCGTCCCCTTTCCCGGCTCAGAGGAAATATCCAAATCCGACATAAAGCTCTCCATGATGGTAAAGCCCATTCCACTGCGATCCGTACCGCCGGTTGTAAACATCGGACGGCGCGCCTGCTCAATATCCCCGATTCCCACGCCCTTGTCCTTCACAACGATGTCCAGGATCTGCCCCTTTAGTATCCTGCAACGCAGAGTAATGATTCCCAATCCGTTTGGATAGGCATGGACGATACAGTTTGTCACCGCCTCGGACACCGCCGTACGAATATCGCCCAGTTCCTCCATGGTAGGGTCAAGCTGAGCCGCAAAGCAAGCCACCGCCGACCGCGCAAATGCCTCATTGCAGGATCTGCT
>CAZAOL010000056.1:0-9228 GCA_964486785.1 uncultured Oscillospiraceae bacterium | reverse complement strand
CCACCACCAGCCGGGTGGCAACGCTTTGCACCCGTCCGGCAGACAGACCCCGGCGAATTTTTTTCCAAAGCAGCGGGGAAAGCTGATAGCCCACGATCCGGTCCAGAATACGCCGTGCCTGCTGGGCATCCACCAGATCCCGGTCAATATCCCGGGGATTTCTCACAGAGTCCACGACTACCTTTTGGGTGATCTCATTGAAGGTCACTCTGTACGCCTTTTGATCCGGCAGCCCCAGCAGCTCCTTCAAATGCCATGAAATCGCTTCACCCTCCCGGTCCGGGTCAGTTGCCAAATACACGGTGTCCGCCTTATCGGCGGCATCCTTCAGCTCCCGAATCAATTCTTCCTTTCCCTTAACCGGAATATAGCTCGGGTCAAAGGTGTCCAGATCCACACCCATCGTGCTTTTGGGCAGATCCCGCAAATGGCCCATGCTGGCCTTTACGGTATAGCCTGCCCCCAAATATTTACCAATGGTCTTTGCCTTTGACGGCGATTCCACAATTACCAGATTCGTCCCTTTAGCCATGAATCTTCTCCATTCCTATATCAGTTCCAGTTGATTGCCCGGCAGCCGGCGCAGAAGTCCTTTGATTTCCAGCATAGTCACTGCCGCCAGCAGGTTTCCGGCGGACGCCCCCGCGTCCGCAATCAGTTCGTCGGTCATGCAGCATCCCTGCCGCAGCCGCTCTATCACAGTCCGCTCCTCCGGGGTCAGCGTTGGAGCAGATTTTTCCAAATCAATATACGGCGGTGATTGACGGTTGTCAATCTCTTTTTTCTGTTTCCCACCACGGGCAGGTCTTTGGGGTGTCTGGGATACCTGAGGAGCTTTTATCTCCGATTCAAATACCGGCTCCTGCTCCCACCGGCAGACCTTTCCGGGATAGCTTGCCTCATATTCCTTTAAGACATCCCAAGCGGTAGTCACCGCGGCGGCAGCTCCGTCCCGAAGCATCGCGTTGCTTCCGGCGCAGCTTTCCACATCAATATTTCCCGGAACGGCGAATACATCCCTTCCCTGCTCCAACGCCTGCCGGGCAGTGATCAGCGCGCCGCTGATTTTGGGTGCTTCCACCAGCAGCACACCGTCGCATAAGCCGCTGATGATCCGGTTTCTCCTTGGGAAGGTCCACTTGGCAGGACGTGTCTGAGGCGGATATTCACTGATCAGACAGCCCAGCTCCTCCATTTGGGCAAACAGTGCCCGGTTAGATGCCGGATATACCACATCCACGCCACAGCCTAAGACACCTACCGCGCTGCCGCCCGCCGCGAACACGCCGGCGGTAGCAACTCCGTCGATGCCGGATGCCATGCCGGACACCACAATGCTGCCGCATTTGGCAAGCTGATAGCCCATGCGCTTGGCAACGGTCAGACCGTAGGAGCTCGCCTTCCGTGTGCCCACGACACCTATCGCCGGACAGCTATCCAGCGGCGGCAGCGTGCCTTTATAATACAGCACCAGCGGAGGATCCGGAATATTTTTCAGCTTCGCGGGATACGCCGCGTCCTGCAGCGTCAGCAGATGGATACCGCTCCGGGCACACTGCTCCAATATCTTCTCCCCGTCTGTCAGATCCTTATCCAGCAAAGAGGAAAGTCCCTCAGCAGTCAGCCCCTCCAGCATTTCGTAATCCCGGGCATAATATACGCCCTCCGCATCCTGAAAATATCCTATCGCCGCCCGCTTTATCCGGTCACTGATTCCGGTTCGCCCGGCAAGCCACAGCCAATGCACCAGCATCTCCGGCTGCCTCCTTTATCTCTATCTAAGCTTCATTTGCCACATGACGATTGCCGCGGCAATCGCGGCGTTGAGGGATTCGCAATCCCCCTCCATGGGAATGATAAGCTGCTTTTGGGCGTGATCTATGATCTCCTGCCGAACGCCCTGTCCCTCACTGCCAATGACCACAGCCATTCTCTCCGGACACGCCTGACGCAGATCCTCCGCCTGAGGCGAAAGCGCGGTCACCGCCACGGGAATCTCCGCCACGGTACAGGCCTGTGCCGCCTGATGCCATGTGGTTACCGTCACCGGGCTGCGAAACACCGCGCCCATACTGGCACGAACCGTCTTATGCCCGTAAGGATCGGCGCAGCCCTCCAGCAGTGCCACCGGCACGCCCAGCGCGTCCGCCGTGCGGAGGATCGTTCCTAAATTGCCGGGATCTTGAATCCCGTCCAAAAGCAACATTCCCGGCTGGGGACGAAATCCGGTCTGCTCCGGCAGCCGGCACAGAAACAGCGCGCCCTGAGGGGTCTGCATGGGAGAAACGGACTCCATCACGTCCGCCGGAACCCGCACCAGCTTGACCCCCTCGGGAATCTCGGCTTCTACACCGTCGGAAAGAATGACCGTATCCAGTCCGGCGCAGTGGGCCACGGCTTCCGCCAGAAGCTTCGTCCCATCCGCCACGTAAAGGCCGCTCTGCTCCCGCTCTTTCCGGGAGGTCAGCAGCCGCCGCACCTGTTGCAGCAGGGGATTTTTCCGGGCGGTGATTCTGATTTCCGTCATAACTTTTTTACCTTTTTCAATGCCTGCGCGTCCCCAAGCACCACAGCGATATCTCCCTGCATAAGCAGGAAATCCGCCGACGGGGAGACCTCTATCTTATCCTTGCGGCGGATAGCCAGAATGTTCACGCCCAGCTTGGCACGAACATTCAGCTCCCGCAGACTTTTTCCGCTCCAGCTTTGGGGCGCGGGCACTTCTACAATGCCGTATTCATCGGAAAGCTCGATATAATCCAGCACATTGGGGCTGGACAGGCTTTTGGCAAGGCGCACCGCCTGCTCCTGCTCCGGCACGACCACCCGATCTGCCCCCAGCTTTTCCAAGACACGGCGGTGAGCGTCGCTGCGGGCCTTGCAGACCACATAGGGGATCCCCAGCTCCTTCAAATTCATGGTTGCCATCACCGAGACGGACAGGTCACTTCCCACGGCAACGATCGCGCCGTCAAAATCCGCCGCGCCCAAGGCGCGAAGCACCTCTTTATCCTGAGCGTCCGCCACTACGGCATGGGTCACCTCATTGGCCACCTGTGCCACCAGCTCGCTGCTGACATCCATAGCCAAAACCTGACATTTCTGCTTGCACAGCTCCACAGCCACCTCACGGCCAAAGCGGCCAAGACCCACTACAATATAAGATCTCACTGTCCATCCTCCTTAACCGATCAAAAGACTGGTTGGCGCGTAGTGATACCGCTCCGCCGCCCGGTCGCCCATAAGGAAGCCCAGGCTGATGGTCAGGATACCCACACGTCCGAAATACATATAAACGATCAGCAAAAGCTGTGCCCCAACGCCCAGCGATGCCGTACCTCCCGCGGAAAGCCCCACGGTAGCCAGCGCGGAAACCGCCTCGAACAAAGCGTCCGTAAAGCTCATGGCGGAGGATGCGCTGATAAAGATTCCGCCGGCTACGGAAAGTAAAATCATCAATACACAAATGGTCACCGCGTCCAGAATCTGAGAGGGCGCAATCGTCCGCCCAAAGGCGGTGACATCGCTTTTTCCCCGGGCTCTGGATATAAGCAGCAGCAGCAAAACCAGTACCGTCACCGTTTTCGCTCCACCAGCCGTAGAGCCGGAGGAACCGCCCACCAGCATCAGCACCGTGCTGATTGCCTTTCCAGCCTCTGTCAAACGCCCCTGATCTACCGCGAAGAAGCCTGCGGTACGGGTGGTTACGGACTGGAAGAAGCTGTTTAGCAGCTTATCTCCCCAGCTCATCGATCCCAGTGTTTCAGGATTATTCCATTCTGCCAGCGCGATTGCCGCTGTACCCAGCAGAAGCAGTGCCAGCGTCATAATCAGCACCAGCTTGGAATATACACTGAGTCTTCTGCCCCGAAAACGGGAATACACATCCTGCCACACAAAAAATCCCAAGCCGCCCATAATCACCAAGCCGCTGACTGTCAGCAGCACCACCGGATCCGATTGGAGCAGCGCAAGGTTGCTGCCGGGCGCAAGGCTTCCGAAAATATCGAAGCCGGCGTTACAGTATGCGGAAACGGCATGAAATACGCCCCATTTCAATCCGGCTTCAAGCCCAAACGCGGGCGCAAAATGGAGGGTCAGGATGATTGCCCCCACCGCCTCAACGGAAAGGCTGCCAACCAGAACCCATTTTTGCAGACGGACAATGTCGCCCATATCGCTCATGCTCAGTGCCTGAGCCATGACCATTCGCTGCTTCAGCCCAATTCTGCGGCGAAACAAAAACATAAAGCCCGTAGCCATGCTCATGAAGCCCAGACCGCCAAGCTGAATCAGCAGCAAGATTACCGTCTGACCAAAGCCGCTCCACTGTGTATAGGTATCGTAAAGGGTCAGGCCGGTAACGCAGGTGGCAGAGGTGGCGGTAAACAGTGCCGGAAGCAGGCCGCAGGATACGCCGCTGCGGGACGCGCACGGCAGTGTCAGCATCAGCGTGCCAAGCAATATGATTGCCGCGAAAACCAATGCCACTACACGGGTGGCACGCATATTTTTTCCGCCCCGTCCCGCCAGCAGCCGGACGATTTTATGACCCACTCGGCTCATCGGATCATGCCCCCTTCCGTGCGCATAGTTCATCTAGTATATTCTTACATTATAATCATTTTCTTTTCATTTGCAAGCACCATTTCTGCCGCTCTCCTGTGGCGCGCTCAGCGTGTCAAAAACCGGTATGTCATTGTTATGAAAATGATTCCTACGCTTTTGAGGTTGCTAAAGGCATAAAACAGGGCGGGATTCCCCGCCCTGTTCAATCCTTAATATGCTTCTATATCGCCTTCCGCGTTACCTACGGTCACATGGTAGGTCTGACCGCTGACCATATCCGGCGTGCTGAATATAATCACAGAGAACGCCAGCTCAGGCTCGTAGCTCACCAACGCGTTGCCATCGGGGTCGGAAACCGTGATCTTCACACCGGCAGACTGGCCCATGCCAACACTCACCGCCAGCACCCCCTGAGCATTGTCGCTGAAGGTCTGCGCCATGCCCGACGCGCCCGTGCCAATGAATGTGCCGCCGTTGATTGTACCGCTGATATCATAGTCCAGCGTCGCGGTGTCGCCGCTGTTGGGGCCGCAGATTACAACATAGCCATCGTTGATTTCCAAATATCCGTTGGCATCCATGCCGTCGCCGGAGGACTGCACATACAGCTTGCCGCCGTCGATCACGATGCTCCCATCGGAAGATCCGCTCATGCCGCCGCCCATGCCGCCGCCCATGCCGCCGAACATCTGATCTCTGCCGCCTGTGCCGCTGGAATCCGTGCCGCCGGAAGCATTCAGTCCGTCATCGCTGGCAACCAAGGAAATGTCGCCGTCTTTGATTAGGATATCTTTTGCTTCCAAGCCTTCATAGCTTTGGCTGATGTTCACCGTTCCGGCGGAAATCAGCAAGGTGGTATCCGCGTGAACCCCGTCATCGCCGGAAGCGATTTGGATGCTCCCCCCGGCAATGGTCACGGAAGCATTGGAATGGATGCCGTCATCTGCGGAATCCACAGTCACCGTACCTCCCGCGATCAGCAGCGCGCCCGCAGCCTTCATACCCTTCATGCTGGTGCTGCCATCCTCGGCGGTTCCGGTGCTTTCGGAAACCGAGCGTCTGCCGGGGCCCATACCGCCCATGCCGCCGCCCATAAAATCTCCCCAGCCGCCGGAGCTATGGGATGCTCCGTTCTCATAGCCGCCGCCGGCAAGGATCTCTATGGTGCCATCTGTGATTTGCAGATAGGCTTCCGCGCTGATGCCATCTCCCTCCGCTTCCAGCTTTACCGTGCCGCCGGAGATATAGACGAAGCCCAAGGAAGCATCCTCCGTTTCCTCGGAATGGATGCCATCCTTTCCGGCATCCACGGTCAGAACAGCGTCACGGATTCGCACGCTGTCGTTCGCGTCCAAGCCGTGTGCGGCAGATTCTATGGTATAGCTGCCGCCGGTAAACACCAGATCATCCTTGCAGACGATGCCGTGCCCCGCCGGTGAGGTCACCGTCAGGCTGCCGCTGCCGTTGAGGGTCAAGTCCTGTCGGGAAAATACCGCGCCATCCACGCCTTCACTTTCCCCCGCGGAAAAGCTCCCGCCGTTGATCAGATAATTTTCCGTATTCTCAGCCAAGGTGATAAACACCTTATCCGCTTCTTGGATCCTCAGCGGCGCATTGTCGCTGCTGGTAATGCTGACACCCTCCAGCACCAGCCGGGGCTTTTCATTTTCAGCCGCCACAGTCACTGTGCCGTCATTGAGTGTGCCCCGAAGAATGTAGGTCTCATCCCCGGTAATGGTAATATGACTGCCGTCGATCACCACAGAGGATGCCCCGCAGCTCGCCCGGTCGCCCTCCAAGGAGATCACTACGCTTTCGCTTTCCCGGTAGTCCGTTTTCACATCCCGGTCGGTGAACATATCCGCATCCGTGGCGTTCAGCTCCACCTCAACCTGTGCGGAGGTGGAGTCGGTAGTACCCGACCCGTTCTGAGAAGCAGACGAATTTCCTCCCGGCTGATCCACCGGCTTCAGTCCACCGCAGCCGGAAAGCAGCAGCCCTAACACCATAATGAGAGAAAGGATTTTTTTCATAAACATACCCTCCCGATTCTTATTGCCCGTTATTATAGCTCCCAAGGCTGAAAACAGTATGAAAACGCCGCAGTCCGTTCCAACCTTGGCACTGTCCTGCGGCATTTTATTCACTGTTACCCAGTCAAACTGCCCAGTTCAACGGAAACGGTTTCCGATTTCTCAACGATGCACTCCGTGCTCATCACGCTGTCGCCCAGAAACACCTCATAGGTCAGCTCTACACTTTCTATACTGCGGATCCCCAGCTCCATCAGCGCGGAATGTGGGATGCTGAAGCCGCCAAAGCCCTCCGTACCCTCCTGCATGGTGATCCTGCCGGAATAGGTATAGGGCTGCCCGTTCAGAGAGACAAGGGAGATTGCGACCTGAACCGGCTCACTCCAGCCATTGCCGCAATAGACATTCAGCCATCCCGCGCCGTTGTCCTCCACCTGAAGGCTGTCCAGCCGCAGCACGATGTCGTCGGCATCCAGCAGCACCTGACCCACGGGGGTATCCGACTCCCCGGAATCCGCGGCAGAATTGGTCAGCACCGTCAGCTCCCCGGTGTTCTCCACCAGCATACCGTCGGATATGGCGATATCCTCCTCCATATGGATCTCATCGATCCAAAGCGCGAAGCGAATATCTCGGATAACATCAATGCCGGAGCGATCCAGCGTGCTGTTGGAGATTTTAACGTCGGTCTGCACCGTTTCCCCGGCGGGGCAGATATGGCTCATGATATTGCCGCCTACGCACAGTCCGTTCACCAGCACATAATGGGACGAAAGCTGCACATCCACCTCGGTGGTGTTGGTGGTTTCCAGCCGCAGCACCGCGTAATCGGGATTGGAAAAATCCAACGCCGTTGCGGTGACGGAAATGCCATCGTGCTCATAAATCCCCTGCTGCGGGATGGTGGTGTACCGCGCTCCGGGAATCACGGCGGCATCATAGGAAAGCTCCTGCACCTCCGCGGTGAACACATCCTCCGTACCGGGAATCTCCCGGCGCAGGCTGAGCCAAAGACCGGTCTGCTTGTCCACGCAGACCTGCGCCTTATAGCCTGCGCCGAAAATATCCGTAAAGGCGAAGGTGTATACATAGCACTCCACACCGTTCACGGTGGTATCGGGGCATTTGGTAAAGCCGTCGGTAACAATATGATCCTGATAATCAATGCCCAAATAGGCAAGCTGATTGCGGAAATATCCGTCATTGGTGCCGTATTCGCCGGAAAGCTCCACGGGCGTGAAGCCGCTGCCGGAGATGCGGGAATTGCTGTAAAGGCTCACAGCATCTCCGTCCGCTACGCACAGCATCTCGTAGCCGTAAAAATCCTCTGCAAGCAGATCCGCTTCCGTATTTCTTTCATAAAAGGTCATCCGCTCTCCCTGTTTGCTCAGGGCATAGGTGATGGTTCTTGCCACCTCATAAGAGGAGCCGGTCTGCACCTTCAGCGTCAAATCCGTCAGCTCCTCCAGACAGACCGTCTTTTCCGGCTGGGACAGCACATCCCCCTCCTGCACGTCAGGCTTACTGTCAACAGTAGGCTCTGTACCCTGTGTGGTGGGTATGGTGGTTTCGTCCTCAATGTCAGGCTCGTTGTTACAAGCCGTTAAGCTAAGAAGCAAAACGGCAATAAGCAGTACACTTACCGTCTTTTTCATGGAAGCTCCTCCTTCATCAAACGAAATAAGCATATCATATTTTCTATAAAACTACAACCCCGGTTTGTGTAAACTTTTTTTCCTTAACAAAAGAAAATTACTCCGTCAGCCAAGGCCAACGGAGTAATTACTCTTTCTTTATCCCAGCTATCACAGCCGTGAAAATCGCGGCAACTCCCAACAATGCCAGCGAAGAATACAGACCCCCTTTTTCATGGAAAAAAACGAAGCAGAAGGTCGTGAAATCGGCTCCTCCGATGATATTCTTGTTTCCTGCGGCAATTGCCGCGAGAACAACCGAGCCGCACAGAAGAAGGATGCCCAAGGCAAGCAGCGCGATAACGATATACTTCTTTTTCATACAGATAACCTCCTTCGCCAAATTGAAATTTAATTAATTGATAGGAGTCTGCCTTTTATTCTTAAGCTTGCACACAATCTGCACGATAATGCCCAAAATTATCTGCACAGCCATGATTCCCAAGGGGATAAAGGTCATGTATTTCCCGATGATTTTTATGACCGGATTGCTCTGTATGAGAAACGTGAGTCCAATAATAAGGACCACCGCCAAAACAGCCGCCACCGCTGTGACCGCGGTTTTGATTTTTTTCTTTGTTTTCTCAGTAATGGCTTTATCAGGAACGATCAGCGTCATAAGCTTTATGTAACCGTAGCCCAGCAGTTCAATAACTCCTTCTATAACAAACTCAAACAAGAATTCAAGTAAGCAACCCATTGCATATTCTCCTTAACAGTTTTGCTACAAAGTCTTTCTTACTCTGTGCGTATGCGCTTCGTGAATATTGGCGCCTCCTATTCGAACATATTATATCCTAAACATCTGCAATAAGCAACATTCAGTGAAGTTTGCGCGATATGATATACGGCTTGCGCCGTATGATATATTTGCGTTGCAAATATGATATAATATCCGTTCCCTCATATGCCGAAGGCATATATCATCCACC
>CAZAOL010000055.1:0-9288 GCA_964486785.1 uncultured Oscillospiraceae bacterium | reverse complement strand
AGTCCTCCATCTCCTCGCTGCGGGTTCTTACGATACCCTCCAGGCGAAATTGCGGTTCCAAATCAACGACTCCTTGCGAAAATGCTTATTCTGTGGCCATTATAGCATCCTTTCCGTGGTTATGCAAGTATTTTAACCGCCAAACAGCGATTTGAAACGCGGCAGCGTTCGCTGCCGCGTCGCATATTATTTCCGATAGAAGGAATTGCCGCCGATAAATTCCCGAACCAGACTGGTAGGCGGGATCTCGTCCTCCACATCCGCTTCTACTACATAGTTCAGAATCTTCAGAATGTTGCCAACCTCTTCATACCAGGGATCTTCCGGGCCGATTTCATTGAGCAGCGCAAACACATGACGCTTCAGTACTGCCAGCTCATACAGCGTAGAGCTGTTAAAAATCACATCCGCGCTTTCCTGGAAGGGATAGATCCATCGTTTTTCACCCTGACGAACCGAATCCCACATAGAAAGCGTCCGCTGCACCGAAGCCCCCCGGGTCTCGTGGTCACGCACAATTCTTCTGAGCAGCCGCAGATAGTTGGTAGGAATTCGGGCGTGATGATCCAAATCCAAGGGAATCAGCGGGCTGACATAGAGCTTAAAAATCGCGCTCTCGTCCACTCCCTCCGGGCGAAGCACCGGATTCAGAGCGTGCAGACCTTCTACAATGATCACCGAATCCGGATTCATCCTAAGCATATGTCCGCTCCATACGCGGCATCCGCTCTTGAAATCAAAGCCCGGCAGCTCCACCTCTTCTCCACGAATCAGCGCGCCGATATGCTCCCGGAACAGTCCCGTATCAATGGTATCAATATGCTCGAAATCGAATTTTCCGTCCGGACCGGGTTTCAGCAGACTGCGGTCTATGTAGTAATCGTCCAAGCTCATAAGAATGGGCTTTTTGCCATAGACACGAAGCTGTGTCGCCAAACGGTTGGCAGAGGTGGTTTTGCCTGAGGAGCTGGGGCCTGCCAGCATAACCGCTTTTACGCCCCGCTGGCAAATCATATCCGCCACCTTGGCGAAACGCTTCTCATGCAGTGCTTCGTTGACGCGGATAAGCTGCCGGATCCTGCCTGACTCCACGAACCGGTTCAAATCCGCCACCGTCTCACATTCCATCAGCTCACACCAACGCTCGCCTTCTGTAAAAACGCTGAAGAAATGGGGCATATGCTGATAGGCACCCACCTGATCCGGATTCATATCATCCGGCATCAGGAACAGGAAGCCCCCCTCCTCCGGGCGTATATTCCACACGGTCACATAGCCTGTGGAGGGTGCCATCTCCCCGAAATAGTGATCGTGGAAATCCCCGCATACGTACTCATCAAAGGTCTCCCCCGGCCACCAGTTCAGCAGCTCTGCCTTGTCGTGGCTTCCCCGGTTCTGGAAATATTCCAATGCCTTCCGGGTGGGAATTCTCCGGCGCAAAATCGGCAGATCCTGAGCAATGATGCTGTGCATCTCCTCCACCAGCCGCTGGGCGGAAAAGTCCGGCGCATCCTGAACCTCGATATAAACGCCGGGGCCCAAAGACGCGGTCATCTTCGTCCTTGCCTTCGGCCATAGGCGGTCAATGGCGAAAAACAGCACAAAATTTGCGGTACGCTCATACACATCCTTGCCTGCGGGGTCGGAGTAATACAGCAGGTTCACACAGCCGCCGGACTGCACCATAGCTCTGCGTGCGCCATCCTCCGCTTCGTTGCGGACGGGAATATAGTTCAAGGTAAAAACTTCACCGGCGATCTTCGCCGCAAGCGGACGCTTGGATAAGCGTGTGTCGTCCAGTCCCAATGCGGCAACCAGCTCTGCCAAGGTTTGGCCAGGAAGCGCATCGATTTTATGTCCGTTTATTTTCAGTTCCATAAATATGCCTCCTTCAAGGAATGAGGTTTCATATTACCACATAAATCCAAAAAACGCAAGCACTTTTCACAAAAAAATCACCCCGGAAGATCCGGGGTGTGTGCACCTTTACCTACCGATAGCCATAATATCGTAGGGTGTGGTTTGGTATACAAAGTAATTAAGCCAATTTGAAAACAGAAGATTCGCGCTGCTGCGCCAGCGAACCACAGGCTCAGCGGTATCGTCATCATTGGGAAAATAGTTTTTAGGAATCTGAATAGGCAATCCCAACGCCTTATCCCGGTCGTACTCCGCCTTCAAGGTCAGCGAATCATACTCAGAATGACCGGTGACAAAAATCTGCCGCCCCGCCTTGCTCATAACGGCATAGACTCCGGCTTCCGGAGAGGACGCAACGATCTTAAGCCCCTCCACCGCTTCGATATCCTCCCGGCGAACCGTGGTGTGCCGGGAATGGGGTACCCAGAAGGTATCGTCAAAGCCCCGCATCAGAATGGAAAGCTTGTAGTCTGACTGATGCTGGAAGACTCCAAACAGCTTTTCCGGCAAGGGATACTTGGGGATCCCGTAATGATAATACAGACCCGCCTGTGCGCCCCAGCAGATATGGATGGTGCTATGAACATTGGTCTTGCTCCACTCCATAATCTCGGTCAGCTCCTGCCAGTAGTCCACATCCTCAAATTCCATATTTTCCACCGGCGCGCCGGTAATCACCATGCCATCAAATTTGCGGTGCTTCAGCTCGTCAAAGCTTTTGTAGAAGCTGAGCAAATGCTCTTGGGACACATTCTTTGCCTTGTAGGAGCTGGTGTGCATCAGCTCAAGCCGCACCTGCAGCGGCGTATTGCCCAAAAGCCGGGAAAACTGAGTTTCCGTGGCAATCTTCGTAGGCATCAGGTTCAATAGTACAATTTCCAGCGGACGAATATCCTGAGTCTGTGCCCGGTTGTGGGTCATGACGAAAATATTTTCCTTCTGCAAAATACCGGCCGCAGGCAAATCATTCGGAATTTGAATCGGCAAGGCATTTCCCTCCTCTACAGATATTGAGGGTATTCTACTTCAAATCCACAATTTTGTCAATCATTACAGTACGCTTCCAGCACCGCCCCGGTATAGTAGTGACTGAGAATCTGCTCATAGCTGCTGCCGCTGTCCGCCATGGCATCCGCTCCGTATTGGCTCATACCCACCCGGTGACCGTTGCCCAAGGTTTCAAATACGATGCTGTCTGAAGAAGCTGTAACGGTAAACACCGTAGAGCGCAGCCCCAGCAGACTGCGAAGCTCCACGCCGGAATACCTGCAATCGCCGATTCGAATGTGGTCTACGCCGCCTCCCACGGTATAGGTAGCCGGTCCAATCCAGCTTTCCGGCTTCCCCTTTAGCTCCACCCCCAAAAGCTGCTTCAGCAGTTCCGGAGTAAAGCTGTACTGCTGTCCGTCGTAGATGCAGCTTTCCGGACTGCTTACCGCTTTCAGGTAGGGGATCGCGCTGCCCCACACCTCCGCCGCGTCCTCTGTCAGCCCTCCGGCACTGGAAAAGTAGGTGGCACAAATCAATTCTCCGTCATATACCAGCACCTCTCCTGCCGTCTGAGATACTGCGGACAGCACTTTCTCCAAATGTGCCTGCGTACCTCTGGAATATAAATATGTTTCCGGCTCAATGTATTCCTGACAGCAGGTATAGTCGGTACAAACCGCGCCGTTATGCTTGCTGCCCTCTGCCACGATTCTCAGAGTATATGTCCTGGCCGCCACCGCCTGTGCCTTCAACGCTTCTTCATCAAAAGAAGCGGGCATCTCTCCCAGCACCACGCAGCCAATATACTCCTCCAGCTCCATAGCTACGATTCGTCCGTCTTTTTTCAGAACAGGAATCCATGTCTGCTCCTGTTGCTGTACGGACTGCGGTTCGGGTGTGTTTTCCAGTACCGCGTCCGCCCCGGAGAACAACATTCCGGGCAAGAGCATCCCCATGGTAAACGACTGTAAAAACTGCTTCCATAACATAGTTACATTCCTCCGTATTATTTCCTCCGCCGAAGTCAAATACTGACAGGCGGAAATTTTCGTCGGTTCTTGACATAAAACCCGGACAGGGCTATAATCAAATAAAGCTTTTATAGAAATGGAGTCGGCCCATGAACAGAGCCTTAAGAATCATTCTGCCCATCCTGCTGATTGTGGTGATTCTGATCAGTGTGGGATGGTATTTGTTGAAATATGACCCTGCATTTACTCAGGAGCTGCTGATAAATCAAGCCCGAAGGGCAGAAGACCGGGGCGATTTGTCCCTGAGTACGTGGCTTTACAGTATGGCCTACCGCCAGTCCGGCAACGACGAGGCCGTTGCCATTGAGCTTGCTGCACAGTACCGTTCCATCGGAAATTTCACCAAAGCGGAGTATACGCTATCCCATGCGATCGCTGACGGCGGAAGTATGGAGCTGTATTTGGCTCTGTGTCAGACCTATATCCAGCAGGACAAGCTTTTAGACGCGGTAACTATGCTGGACAATGTGGCAGACCCCACGGTCAAGGCACAGCTTGATGCCATCCGTCCCGCCGCCCCTACCGCCTCTCCCGGCGCAGGCTACCATAACGAATACATTTCTGTTTCCCTGTCCGCCCAAGACGGCACAGTGTACTACACCACGGACGGAAGCTACCCCTCTGCCGGCGGCACTGCCTACAGCCAGCCCTTTAGCCTATCCGGCGGAGAAACCACCGTTTATACGCTGACCCTTGGCGACAACGGTTTGATAAGCCCCCTTGCCATATACAGCTACACCGTTGCCGGCGTAATTGAGCCGGTAGAGCTAACCGACCCCGCCATCGACCAGTCCGTCCGCCAAATGCTTCAGGTGGGCAGTGACTATGTGCTATACTCCAATGACCTTTGGACAATTACCAGCCTGATTGTTCCCGCTGAGGCGGAAAGCATCGAGGATTTAAAGTGGATGCCATACCTGAAGCAGCTTGTGATGCGTGGCAACACCTTGGAAAGTCTGGCACCGCTGGGCAGTCTAAGAGAGCTGGAGGAGCTGATTGTCACCAAACAGGAGCTTAGCTCAGAGGACTTGTCCACCATCGCCGCACTCCCCAAGCTGACCACGCTGACCCTTAGTCAATGCTCCCTTTCCGGCATCAATCCTCTTTCCGGGGCTACCGCGATTACCCGTCTTGATTTGAGTGACAACACGATCAGCGACCTGACCGCACTAAGCCATATGCCGGAGCTTAGCTATTTAGACATCAGCAAAAACGCGGTAGGCTCCCTTCGCGCACTGTATGGAAAGCAGAAGCTCACCGAGCTGTATGCCTCCTACAACTCCATCACCTCTACGGACGGTCTTTCTGCCTGCACCGCCTTAACGGTGCTGGATTTGAATAACAATGCCCTGACTACCCTTTCGGGGCTGGAGAATCTGACCTCCCTGCGCAATCTGTATGCCAGCACCAATCAGCTTACGGATGTAAGCGTATTGGCCGCCAACCCCTTGCTGGGCGACTTGGATATCTCCCACAACGCTCTGACCGATATTTCCGCCTTGAATTCCTTGGAACAACTATTACTGCTGGACTTTTCCTACAATCAAGTCACTCAGTTCCCCGCCTTTCCCAAGAACCACGGCTTGATTTCCATTAACGGTTCGAACAATCTGCTGACTTCCTTGGAGCTTTTGCGGGGGCTGAGCAGCCTGAACACAGTAAACGTGGAGCAAAACGCCGGCATCACCTCCGTACTCCCCTTGGCGGACTGCCCCTTGCTGGTGCAGGTTAACGTGCTGTACACCGGAGTCACCGATGTATCTTCCCTCACCGACAACAACCGAAATGTAATCGTGAAGTATTCCCCCATCGGTATGTAATCCTTCCGCCAACAGCATATGCACCCCCCATCCCGCAATATGCCCCCTCACCTTAAGGCGAATCGTAAAATAAAAACTGTCATTCCGACCGGGTATTACACCGAATCGAAATGACAGTTTTTTTTAATGAAATGCTTGTATGGCATCCCGCCTAGGTTTGGATACCGATCTCCTTCATGATTCTTCGTATCGTCATTAAATCATCGAAAGCATCGGGACGTTTTCCGGGGTCACGAAGCAATGCCGAGGGATGATAGGTCGCCGTGACCCACGCGCCCTCCATCTGTATCCATGTGCCGTGCTCACGGGTAATGCGGAAATCCGGGCGAATCAAGCGACAGGCAGCAATTCGGCCAAGGCATACAATGACCTTCGGCTTTACCAAACGGATTTTCTCCATCAAATAGTCCATACAGGCATCCTGTTCCTCGGGCTGAGGATCTCTGTTGCGGGGCGGACGGCATTGGACAATATTTGTGATGTACGTATTTTCCCGATTCAGATCAATAATGGAAAGCATATCGTCCAGCAGCCTTCCTGCCGGCCCTACAAACGGCTCACCCTGCAGATCCTCCTGTTCTCCCGGGCCTTCCCCTATGAGCATCACCTCCGCGTCCTCAGGCCCGACACCGAACACCACATTTGTTCTGGTGCGGCACAGTCCGCATTTTTGGCAGGAGGCCACAGCTTGCATAAGCGTTTCCCAATTCTGCATCAGCGTTTCCCTCCTGTCTGTCCATGGATCAGCCTGTGCCGGCGTTCCAGCTTTGCCATGCGAACCTTGTGCCGGATCACCAGCACCACATAAATCACCAGCAGAATGACAAGCACCGCGATTGAGCCAATCAGAAGCCAAGTAGTCCATGTGCGTTTGGCCTGTGCCTCTGCGGTAGGAATCACGGAGAAGCTTTCCTCTCCGGGCTTCGCTACATCATACATAGCCACCAAATCACACTGACCCACACAAATTCCACGGAACCAAACTTCCACCGCTCCGATGATACTGCCGCCCTGCAGCGGTGCGGTCAGCAGCTCCTGATCGGTCACACATCGGTAGCTGACATCCAACTGCGTGGAATCGTTGGGAAGCACCACGGTCAGCTCCACCCCGGGGCAGCCAATCACATCATTTTCTCCCCCGGACACCGGGAACTGCCCCATCACCTTATCGGCATACAAAAGCTGGTGCTTTCCGTAGTTTTCAAAGCCGTAATCCAGCAAGGCACGTGTTTCCTCAAAGCTGCCAAAGGTTTTTACAGACAGTCCGTTTCCCGTCACCGTGCCCTTCGCGCTCATAACCACGGTCAGATACCGCAATTCCCCTTGCTCCGCGGTGGCAATTAAGCTGCGGTCGGTGGTGCTCAGCGCGCCGGTCTTTCCGCCGGTCACACGCTCATCGTACTGATTGCGTACTGTTTCCGTACTCATCAGATAGTTGGTGGTCACCAAAGTCCGTTCTTCGGATTTATTTGTGGCAGGCACTGTGTGAGAAACCGCTCCAAAAAGCGTGACAAACCGCGGGTCTTCCAACGCCGCCAAGGTGATCTTAGCCAAATCACGGGCGGTAGTATACTGCTGCTCATGGCTCAGTCCGTTGGCGTTCATAAATTGAGTATCGGTACAGCCAAGCTCTGCCGCGCGCTGGTTCATCAGTGCCACAAACGCAGCCTGGGTTCCGCCGATATGCTCCGCTATGACCGCCGCCGCGTCATTGGCAGAGCCAACCATCATGCAGTACAGCAGCTCCTCCAGCGTAATTTCTTCACCTACCTTCAGTCCGGCGGACACCGAACCGATTCCCACAGAATCCAGCGCGGCATTGCTGACCGTGACAACGCTGGATAAATCCCCCTGCTCTAAAGCCAGCAGAGCGGTCATGATTTTATTCATGCCCGCAGGATCCACTCTAAGCTCCGGCTGCCATGCGTATACCAGCGTATCTGTATCCAGCTCATAAAGAATCACACCTTGGGCAGTATCCAGAAGCGGATCGGCTGACAAGGGTGCTTGACCGTCCAAAGTGCTGCAGCCTTGTGCGATTGCCTGATTCTGAGCATAACAAGGTATTGAAAGACATTGAATTATGGCAATAATAGCTATCCAAAGGCTGATTTTTCTTTTTTTCGACATAAAATATACCTCAATATAGGAAACCGGACTTGACGGGAGCAAAATTTTGTGTATAATACGCCTCGTATTATACCAGCTTTTACAGCGGTAGTCAATCCGGGAGGCATTCCCTTATGAAAAAAGCAAGTATTATCCTTGCTGTCTTGGCCATTGCGTTTTGTACCTTTGCGGGCGGATTTCTACTTGGCAGGAATTTCAACCGAAGCGATGTTACAGCATCTAATTTACAACCGGAAGCCGTCGCCGATTCTCAGGAAGCCACCACCGACGCACTCTCCGCGGCAGCTCCTTCCGAGCCTACTGAGCCCGCGCTTACCGATATCAACACCGCCACGGCTTCAGAGCTTGAGGCTCTGCCCGGCATTGGTTCGGTACTGGCGCAGCGAATCGTCAGCTATCGGGACACAAACGGCCCGTTCTCCAGCGTTGCGGATTTGGCGAACGTGGAGGGCATCGGCGAAAAGCGGCTGACCGCGCTGCTGGATTATATCACCGTAGGAGGTTAACGATGAAAGCAGTTTCTTGGAATGTAAACGGTCTCAGAGCCTGCATGGGAAAGGGCTTTATGGAGATATTTCAGCGTATGGACGCAGACTTTTTTTGTCTGCAGGAAACCAAGCTGCAGGAAGGCCAAATCGATTTAGAGCTTCCGGGATATTCTCAATATTGGTGCTATGCGGAAAAGAAGGGCTACTCCGGTACTGCTATCTTCACGAAGCATCCTCCCCTATCCGTAAGCTACGGCATTGGCATAGAGGAGCTGGACACGGAGGGACGGCTGATTACGTTGGAATACCCCGGCTTCTATATGGTCACCTGTTATACCCCCAACGCACAGCGGGAGCTGGCACGAATCGAACACCGCATGAAATGGGAAGCTGGGTTTCGGGAATACCTGAAATCGCTGGACAGCAAAAAGCCGGTCATTCTCTGCGGAGACTTGAATGTCGCCCACAAGGAAATTGATTTAAAAAATCCCAGTGCAAACCGCGGCAACGCAGGCTTCTCCGATCAGGAGCGGGGGGCATTTTCCGCAACATTGGAGGCCGGCTTTACCGACACCTTCCGCCAGCTTTACCCCGACAAAGAAGGCGCATATAGCTGGTGGAGCTATATGTTCAAGGCGCGGCAGAATAATGCCGGATGGCGCATCGACTATTTTTTGGTATCCGACCGGCTTAGGGACGCGATTCAAGAGGCGCAAATCCATTCCGATATTATGGGTTCCGACCACTGCCCTGTAAGTGTAGAATTGGATATCCCTGTATAAAATCCCTTGAGCCGGCGCGTTTGCGCCGGCTCAGAGTGTCAATAAATCCATGTCATTGCGAGGAGGCCCCTCGCGGGCCGACGTGGCAATCTCATTTAATTCCTTTAACAACCTTAAATCCTACGTA
>CAZAOL010000054.1:0-9371 GCA_964486785.1 uncultured Oscillospiraceae bacterium | reverse complement strand
TGAGCATCACCATGGCGGCGGCAAGGGTCTCCCGCAGGGGGGCATCGTTGCCGATCGCCCGGTAGCCCCGCTTGTGCAGCCCCGGCCCGGTGGTGTCTAAATAGAGCTGGCAGCGGTCGTTCATGATGGAAAACTGGAGCTGATATTTCACCCCGTCCTCCGGCAGCCAGCTTATGCCGTATTTCTCACCAAGCCGCTTGGATGCCGCCTTTTTGATGATCGCCTGACAGTCCGGCACGGACATGAGGGTGCTGTTTAAGCAATGTCCCTTCACCGGGAACTGTCCGTTTTTGGGGATGAATTCCTCTAAAGCCGTGTGGCAAACACCCTGAAACAGTTCCTCAAAGCTCTTGGCGGGAAAATCCGCCAGTTGTATCAATACCCGTTCGCCGGTGCGCAGGCACAGGTTTGCTTTCGCCATACTGTATTCGTCCCCGGAGAACAGCACTCTGCCGTTTTCCACCCGGACATTTTCCATATCCAGCCGCCGAAGCTCATCTCCGGCGATGCCCTCCAAGCCAAACAGACAGGGGACACAAAATTCCAATCGCTTCATAGCTCCTCCGCTAAATCAGTTTCTTTATCACGGGAATCCGCTTTGCCACCCATACGATTCCATAGCAGAAAGTCCCAACCAAGATCACATAAATGCCGGTGGCAAGAAGTCTGGGCATATAATTTGCCAAAAACGCCCAAACACCGTAGCCACGTTCCCGGACGATCTGCTCTATCAGGTAGATGCCAAAGGTGCAGCTACCTACGGAAAGGATCGCTTTTTCCAGCCATTTTGGCGGAGTGAGCCGGGCCAGCAGAGCCTTTACCGTGGCATACACCGTCACTGAGGGGATCAGGCAAAGGGATTTGTAGAACGTACCCACCTGAGATTCGGAGCGCTGTCCTGTCAGCTCCAGCTTGTAGTGGGTCATGGCAACGGTGGCGGCAACTGCCAGAGCCGTCAGCACCCACAAAATTATAAGCTGCTTCTTTCCGGTCTGTGCCCGGTGCTCGAAATAATAGCCTGCCGCCGGATAAATTACGATATTGGAGGTCACCAATGCCACATTCAGGGAGGGGTTGATCCAAACGCTCCCGCCGGAAAGCCAATACTGCGCCATGGGGATCAGACCGTTAAAGGCCAGATACACAAGCATCATATACCGCAGCTCTTTATCGGACAGATTCCGGATCAGCTTCCGCAGCATCGGGAGCAGAATCAAAAAGCCCAAATAGCTGTAAAGATACCAATAGGGCACGATCACATTTTTAGAATACAGAGTTTTGAGAAAATCGCCCACGGACATGGCCGTGCCGTCCTTCAGACCGTAATAGCCATACATCAGCAAGGTCGCCAGCACCAGCACCGCCACATATTTGGGAATTCGCCGCCGCCAGATTTGACCGGGGGTTTCGTCCTTGCTGAGCATGGTCGCGCCGGAGATCATGTAAAACAGGGGCACGCAGATATTGCACCAAACCGGTACGCACATGGCAATGAAGTATTTCACCGAGGGAGCCATGTCGGTAAAATGTGTAAAACCCCGAGTACCGGTATGAGTCAGAATCACGAAATAGATGGCGATGATTCTCAAAGCCTCCAGATGTAGCTTTTTGCTTTTCATCATGGGATGATCTTATTCCTTTTCAAATATCGTTCTTCCTCGGAGAACACACAGCCGCAGAATTTCTGCATATAAAAATCATGCTCCCGGGCGAAGTCCTGACCGGCGCGGAAATAGGGGCGAAAATCCCGGTAGAGGAATTCCACGCCGTAGTGGGCGGCGGCCTGCTGGGCCACCTCTCGCATCAGCTCGTGACGCTGGTAGGGGCTGATGAACAGGCTGGAGGTAAAGCTGTCAAAGCCCCCCTCGGAGGCCTGACGGGCGGTTTCCCACAGGCGAAGCTGGTAGCATTTAACACAGCGGTTTTCAATGTCCTCCGCCACCGCCCGGACAAAGGGACGCAGACCGTAGTCGTTGCGCTCGATCACCGGCAAATCAATGGTCTGGGCATATTCCCGGACACAGTTGCGCCGGGCGCGGTACTCCGTGAAGGGATGGATGTTGGGATTGTACCAAAAACCGGTCACTTCAAGGCCGTCCCCTCTCAGCACCTCAATGGGCTGGTTGGCACAGGGCGCGCAGCATATATGGAGCAAGGTTTTCATTGTCACCCTCCAAAAATTCATTACATTTTATTATAGCACGCCCTTTCCTAATTCGCAAGAAAAACCGTTTTCCCGCAGAAAAGGATTGCTATTTTTCAAAAATTTGTTTATAACTATAAGTAATCAGACTGAAAACCCCGTCATGGCGAGGAGGGCGCAGCCGTAATACCCTCTCCCGGGGAGAGGGTGTCCCCGAAGGGGACGGGAGTGGGATGGCGATGTGCTTTGGTTTTGAAGGAAGTTTGTTACAGGAATACAGAGGATAAGCTTTCTGCCCGCATTCCCCTCCCGTTTTCCTTCGGAAACCACCCTCCCCCCGGGGGACAATGTCATTAAGTTAAGAAAGCCTTTGTCATTCTGAGCCTGCGTCAGCAGGCGTGAGAATCCGTTTAAAAAGGGTATTACGGATTGCCACGCACCTTCGGTGCTCGCAATGACATCCTAAACTTAATGACATTGCCCCTGGGGGAGGGCATTGGTGCGGCAACAGTCGCGAAAGCTCTTAAAGGTGGGGTCAAGATCTACTGCCATGACAGACGCAATTACTATATTTTTAGCGAGGTGACGGGATGGACAGATTCCTTTTAAAGCAGTCCGCGGCACAAAGCCTTGCCGCCGCGGGAAATTCGCCGCGAAAACTGCTGCTGATCTACCGGGGCGCGGCGGCGGTGCTGTCGCTGCTGGTGTGCGCCGTATGCAGATTTTTGCTTCAGGCCATGAACAGCAGCGGCGGACTCAGTGCCCTTGGCACACAGGCTGTTTATGCCACTGTGGCAGTGGTATTCCGGCTGCTGCCGGTGATTCTGATGCCCTTTTGGTCTGCGGGACTGTACCGGGGACTGCTGCTGCTCAGCCGGGGTGAGGATGCCCCAAAGGAAACGCTGCTGGAGGGCTTCCGCAGGTTTGGCCCGGTGCTGTCTGCGGGAATCTTCCGGCTGGTGCAGTACGCGGTTGCGGGCTTCGTTGCCGTATATCTGGGCTGGCAGCTTTTCCTCTGCACACCTCTGGCGCAGCCCCTGTATACCGCGCTGCTGTCCGGGGCGGAGGAATTGTCAATAGCCCAGCTCTCCACCGGGGCACAGCTTGTCTGCGGGGGCATTATCTTGGCGGTGTTTGCGCTGCTTTCCGCTCCGGTTTTCTACCGCTACCGGATGGTAGAGTTTGCTATTATGGACGGGGCTACCGGTCTTCAGGCACTGCTTTTAAGCTCCGCCATGATGCGCCGCAGAAGGCTTAAGCTGCTGCGGCTGGATTTGAGCTTTTGGTGGATCTGGGTGCTGCTGCTTCTTGGCGGACTTGCCGCCAACGCCCCTACCCTGCTGGGGCTGCCGGGAGAGCTGACCTACTGGGGCTGCGCCATGGGCGGTCTGGCGGCACAGGTTGCCGTCTATGCTTTGGCGATGCCTAAGGCGATGCTGACCTACGCCCATTGCTACGAAGAATTCCGCAAAGAGCCTGAGCCGGAGCCTGTCCGCCATGTGGGCAGTCAGAGCCACCCTTGGGACGGCTGGCAATAAAAAAGATAGATCCCTCCGTCCTGCGGAGGGATCTTGGTATATATAAGACAGTTTATTCCGCTTCCGTGCGGGAAAGTATCTTGCTCAAGGCCGCCTTCATATTGGTATAGGTCTGCTGGGACACCTTGCCGATGCTGTTGGCTTCGTAAGCGGCGATGGCAGGCTCGATCCGCAGCAGCCGCATGGCAGCCTGTCCGTCATTTTCTTGGGTGACGGTATAGATCGGCGTGCAGCTTACATTGCTGATCTTCGCGTCTCCCGTGAGATTGTTCTTGGTGATCTCCAATTCCAGCACAAGGGAGTAATTCGTCCCCGTCCGGTCAGCGTCTCCAAGGAAATCTCCCAGCGAATAGGCCACCACCGTGCCTTCCTCCGGATCGTATTCCACCTGCTGCACGTAGTGGGAGTGCGTGCCCACGATGGCATCCACGCCGTTGTCCTGCAGCAGCTCCACGATCCGCTTCTGAGAATCGCTGATCTGGCTGTTATATTCGCTGCCCCAGTGGAGCAGAGCCACCGTCACATCCGGCTGCTCCAGCGCGACGGAATCCAGAATTTCCTTGATCCCCTCGGTATCCACATTCTGATAGGTGCTGGTATAGTCCTTATACAGAAGATTTACCTGATTCTCGCTTCCGGCGGGCAGACCCAAATCGTTCATACCCTTGGTAAATGCCACAAACGCCACCTTCACGCCTTGAATGGAGCGCAGAGTGAAGCCCTTTTGCTGCTGAAACTCCTCCTCGGAGGAGAACGCGCCCACCGGCTCAAGCCCCGCAGAGCGCAGGTTGGACAGGGTATCGTTCAAACCGATCAGTCCGTTGTTCAAGGAGCAGGAATTTGCCATCTGCACCAGATCCACGCCGGCGGCGGACAAAGCCTGTGCCAGCTCTATGGGAGCGCGGGTGCCGGAGGTGCCGTAAGTACCGCCACACAGATTTCCTTCAAAATTCAGCACTGCCGTGTCAGCCCCTGCCAGCAACGGTGCCACATCCATAAACACGTCGGTATAGTCATAGCCCTGCTCCGACGCGCCGGATGCCACCACCCGATCCGTTACGTTCAAATCTCCGCCGAAAGCGACGGTGATCACGGTTTCCGGCTCGGTGGGCTGGGTGGGAGCCGGTGTGCTTTGAACCTCCGGGGGGTCATCCTCGGCAGTGTGCCGCACCAGCGCGGTCACCAGCAGGCAAAGTCCCACAATCACCACCGCCGCCACAATGCCCAGCAGCAGCTTGCGCCGCATCAGCTTTTGCTGTTCCCGCCGCTGCTTTTCCACTTCCCGGCGGTGAAGCTGCCGCGCCCGGGTTCTGTCATACTCGTAGGGCACATCCGACCCTCCCTTCTTCGTTGTGTCCACATTGTACATCATTTCTTCCTGTTTCTCAAGTCCAAAACCTTGGAAAAAGGGAGAAAAAGTTGTTGACCTTATTGTATTTTTCGGTTATAATACCATGGCATGACCAATTACGGTCGGTTACTATGTGTTGCTGCGGTCTGTGTTCAGACTGTCGAGCATATGAATTTTCATCCGACAGGAGGTGTACCCCCATGAAGCGTACCTATCAACCCAGCCGCCGTCACCGTTCCAAGGTTCACGGTTTCCGCCAGAGAATGGCCACTTCCAACGGCCGCAAGGTGCTTGCCCGCCGCCGTGCCAAGGGCCGCAAGGTTCTGTCCGCCTGAGCGTAGACGCGAAGGCAGCGTCGCAGCCAAGGCTGCGAAACGGGAGGAAAGTGCGGGGCGATTCGCCCCGCTCCCTTTTTATAGAGCAGTTTCAAAGGCTCCCCTTGTAGGGGAGCTGTCAGCGTAGCTGACTGAGGGGTGTGACCCCTCCGGCCCGCCTGTGGGCGGTCCACCTCCCCTGAAAGGGGAGGCTTTCGCGGCTGTTCTGTTTTTGAGGAGGGATAGCATGAAATTTTCCAGCAGCTTGAAGCTGAACCACATCTTCCGCCGGCTGTACCGTACCAACGGGCTTGCCAACGGTTATATGGTGCTGTACGCCCGGAAAAACCACACCGGCACAAACCGGATAGGCATCACCGTCAGCAAAAAGCTGGGCAAGGCCCACATCCGCAACCGGGTGCGCCGCCGTCTGCGGGAGGCTTACCGTCTGAATGAGGATCGGTTCACTCCCGGCTGGGACATTGTGGTGGTGGCACGCAGCCGTGCTGTGGACGCCTCCTTTGCCTGCCTGACTGAGGGGTATCTCTCTTTGGCGCAAAAGGCGGGGCTTCTGAAGGAGGACGCCGTATGAAATGGGTGTTTCTGAAGCTGATCCGTGCCTACCAGAAAGGCATTTCTCCCAACCGTCCCCCCTGCTGCCGGTTTATCCCAACCTGTTCCAACTATGCCTACGAGGCAATCAACAAATACGGGGCCATCAAGGGCGGCTGGCTGGCTTTGCGCCGTCTGCTGCGCTGCAATCCTTTTTATAAGGGGGATTTCTACGACCCCGTGCCATGATTCCATAAGGAGTTTATGAATGGAAAAAATCATAACCGTGCCGTTTGGCGCGCTTTTGAACTGGCTGTATGAGCTGCTGGGCAACTACGGCTTTGCTATGATCATCTTTGCGGTGATCGTGCAGTTGGTTCTGCTCCCCATTACCGCCAAGAGCAAGAAAAGCATGATGAAGATGTCCCGGCTGCAGCCCCGGATCCAGGAGATCCAGCGTAAGTACGCGGACGATCAGGCAAAGCAGCAAGAGGCCATCCAGGCCCTCCAAAGGGAGGAGGGCGCGACCATGGGCTGCGGTGGCTGCCTGTGGAGCTTCGTGCCAATGCTGATTTTGTTCCCCCTGTTCATCGTTATCCGCCAGCCCATCGTGTATATGCTGGGCGAGACTGAGGCGGTGGCACAGCAGATCGTGGATGTGATCAAGGGCTTGAATCCCGGCCTGTTCTCCAGCAACAGCTACTACGATCAGGTAGCTGCCGTTCAGGCGATCCCCCAATACGCGGAGCAGATCAAGGCTGCCATTCCCAGCATCAGCGCAGATACGCTGGCGGGCGTGGACTGCAGCTTTTTAGGCTTGAATCTGGGCTCGATTCCCCAGTTCAACGTGTTCGCGTGGGAGGCTTGGACATGGGCCAACATCGGCTTGTTCCTGATTCCGGTGATTTCTGCCGGCTCTCAGGTGCTGCAGATGATGATCTCTCAGAAAATGAATAATTCCGTCATTACCGACGAAAAGGGCTTGGAGGATAAGGAAACCGCGCAAAAATCCCAGTCCGCCCAGTCCACCAAGATGATGATGTGGATGATGCCGCTGATGTCGCTGTGGATCGGCTTCACCGTCCCCGGTGTGCTGTCGCTTTACTGGTTTGTAGGCGGCATTGTGCGTACCGTGGAGGATATGCTGCTGACCAAGCACTACCGCAAGGTCTATGACGCGGAGGATGCCGCCCGGCTGCAGCGCGCGCTGGAGCAGGAGGCTTTGGAGGCGGAGAAGGAGCGCGTCCGCGCGGAGCGGCGTGCCGCCAACCCCGAAGGCATCACCACCAATACCAGCAAAAAGAAGCTGCAGCAAAAGCAGCGCAGCGAGGAGCAGGCCGCCAAGGCCGCCGCTGCCAAGGAGTATGCCGCCAAGAAGGGTCTGCCGGTGGAGGATGAAGCTGAGCCTGAGACCATGTCCGGCATCCCCGACCGTCCCTGGTGTAAGGGACGCAATTACGACCCCAACCGTTACAGCTCCCAATCTACGGAGGAATAAAGAAATGGAAAAGACCATCATAACTTCCGGCAGCACCATTGATTTGGCTGTGGAGGCCGCCCTGAACCAGCTTGGACTGGATCGGGACAGCGTATCCGTTCAGGTGCTGCAGCAGGCCAAGCCCGGCTTTTTGGGCTTTGGCAAGACCCCTGCCAAGGTGCAGGTGACCTATGAAGCTCCCGACCCCGCTCCTACCCCCTCCGCACCCAAGAGTGCGCTGGGCGCGGCCTCCCGCTCCAAGCCCAAGGCCAGCGGCGTGCCGGTGAAGAATCCCGACCCCAAGCCCCAGCCGCCTAAGGCGGAGAAGCCTGCGCCTAAGGCGGACAAGCCCGCTCCCAAGGCGGAGGAACCCAAGCCTGAGCGCAAGCCCCGCCCGGAGAAGAAGCCGGAAGCTCCCAAGGAGCCGAAGGTGTTTGCTCCCGCGCAGCCCGGCTCTGTGGAGGAGAAAATTGAGGTGTTCCTGAAGGGACTGCTGGAGAATATGGGCTCTGATGCCGTTCCCCACGCCGTCAAGGGTGAAAACGACACCTATCAGGTGGAGCTGACCGGTAAGGATCTGGGCTACCTGATCGGACGCCGGGGGGACACGCTGGATGCCATCCAGCATCTGTGCAACTATGCGGTGAACCGGGATGTGGAGGGTCACGTCCGGATCAACGTGGATGCCGAGGACTACCGCTGCAAGCGGGAGGACAGCCTGCGTAAATATGCCCGTAAGAAGGCACAGCAGGTGCTGAAGGCCCGCCGCCGCACCACGCTGGAGCCCATGAACGCCTACGAGCGTCATGTGATCCACGCCACCTTGCAGGAGATGGACAACATCACCACCTATTCCACCGGCAGTGAGCCTAACCGCCGTGTGGTCATCGAATACGTTCGGTAAATCAAAACGCCCAAGTGCGAAACCCGCACTTGGGCGTTTTTAAATGCAAAATCGTGGCATCCGCTCCACAAATTAAGAGATTTGCTCGACCTTATCTCCCGCTTTTAAGAGGTTTAGCGACTGTTGCCGCACCCCTTGGCCCCCGCTTTTAAGAGGGGGCAGTCAAAAATCTCTGATTTTTGACTGGGGGAGTTCGGGAAGATGTTCGTTCTTTGCTCCCCCCGGCTTCACTTCGTTCAGCCACCAAGTTTATTGTGATTGCTTCGCAATCGTTTGATTTATAATCGCTTCGCTACCCTCATAAATGCGGGGGGCGAGATTGCCCCCCGCCCCGATGCTTCGCGTGGGGCAAGAGCTTTTAATCCGTCCGCGGAGCGGACACCCTTACTATGCATCCTGCACTCTGCGTTTTGCATTTCCCCGTCAGCCTGCCATAGCCAGTCTTCCCATAACCTTGGCAAAGAGCTGCCCCCAGCTTAGTCGGGGAACTGCCTTCTGGGCCACCATGGGGATCTGCGCCAGCACCTGCTCTCCTGAGCGCACCGTCAGTGTTCCCAGCCTCTGGCCTATACTCACCGGCGCATGGACGCTTTCCTCCAGCGTTATCTCCGAGGTAACGGAGCTGCGCTGGGCTTTGTCGATCAAAAGCTGGGGATCCTCAGCCGGAACAGCCGTTACTTGCGCCTGTGTGCCCAGCTTCACCGTCACCGACCCGGTTTCTGTCTGGGGCGTAACCAGCGCGTAATTGGAAAAGCCGTAGTCCAGCAAGGACTTGCAGGCAGAGAACCGGTCTTTGGAGCTTTCCGACCCCATGACCACCGCAATCAGCTCCATGCCCTCCCGCTCAGCGGAGGCGGACAGACAGTAGCCCGCTTTGGAGGTAAAGCCGGTTTTTAGCCCGGTCGCCCCGGAATAGAACCGCACCAGCTTGTTGGTGTTGCTTAAGCCAAAGGTGCCGTCCCGGATGGTATCCATCCAAATGGTGGTGAATTTCTTGATGTCCGGATGATTTACCAAAAGCTCCCGGCTCATCAGGGCAATGTCGTGGGCGGAGGTAAGATGCTCCGCCGCCTGTGGGTCATCGTCCAGCCC
>CAZAOL010000053.1:0-9385 GCA_964486785.1 uncultured Oscillospiraceae bacterium | reverse complement strand
TTGATGCCGCCAGCGGCAAGCTCCGTCTGCTTTCCGACACCCTGAAGCACCTGTGGCTCACCGGCGACAGCTTCTACGGCGTTCGCATGAACGACACCGCATACGGATTTGATGTATACATGGGCACCCTCACCGGCAACGAGGTGAAATGCCTTCCCGCCAGCGAAATCGGCACGGATCAGATGGGCTGGAACGTACTGCCCGGTTCTCATATACTGGTGCGGCGTTACGCCCCGGATGACGAGCCGAGAAACACCACCTTGCTGGACTTAAAAACCAATACCATGGTGGATTTGGATCAGTACGGCTTTGTGGACTGCACCTTCGGCTCAATCTGGCTTTATGAGGAGCAGCTCATTATGGGCTTCTACGAGCAGGGGGACTACTTCATTCCCGTGCTTTTGGATCCCAAGGCCATGACCTTCACGGAAGGCCCTGTCCCCCAGACAGTCCAGTTCCCGGAGCTGGTGGATGATGCGGTGATTGACCGCTATCTGGACACCGTGGAGCAGCCCACACTGGACACCACGCTGACCAACGCCCGGACGCAAGCTGATGGCCTGGAAGAAGCCTACGGCATCACTATTCAGCTTGCCCAGCAGACAGAAAAAACCTGTCAGGTCACCGGACGGACGGCGCAGACCGTCACCGATGCCGCCCAAATCGAAGGGGCACTGGCCGTTTTGGAAACAGAGCTTAAAAAATACCCCGCTGACTTCTTCCACACCTTACATAATTCCATCGGCGAGGGCGGACTTGTCCTCTGTCTGACCGGCACGGTAGAGGGCAGCAACGCCATTTCCGGCTTCGCCGAGCTGACCCGCAACCACTACATAATCGGGCTGGACATCACCGGCGAAGAGCTGGCAGCCACACTCCACCATGAGCTTTGGCACGTCATAGAAATGCGCCTGTCCACCGACACCTTCGATACCGCTTCATGGACACAGTGCAACCCCAGCGGCTTCCGGTATTACGGCACTTATGATTCCGGCTATCAGAGCCTGACCAAGTGGACATGGGCCGGCGGCGGGGGATCCAATAGCTGCTTCGTGGACGGCTATGCCCGTGTCAACGCCCGGGAGGATCGGGCAAGGATCTGGGAAGCCGCCATGCTGGGCGACCCCCAAGGCTGTCTGTCCGCCACAGCGTTGAAGCAAAAGCTGGAGATCATGACCGATGCCCTGTCTCCCGTTTTCCCCACAGATAACGCTCCTTGGGCGCAATACCTGTAAACACCCCTCGCCCCCCTCATTCAAGAGGGGGGCGTCAGACTGTCGAAATACTTAGTATGTCATTGCTATGAAAGAACCCGTGTATGGACCGGCGTCCCCGACGGTCCATCAGCGAAGCTGCTCACGGCGAGGAGCGTCGAGGACGCCGGTCTACTTTCGTTTATCGAAGTACGGGAGCAAACACATCCAATTTGCATTTCTCCCCCTTTTTTATTTACTTTCCCGACAAAACGTGGTATGATATCAGGTAACTAATCCGATGGAGTTGATTCCACCTTGAATTTCGACAGTACATATGTAAAAATCGACTTAGATGCCATTGCGGACAATATCCGGGCGGTGCGGGAAAAGACCGGCGCGCCGGTGATGGCGGTGGTAAAGGCAGATGCCTACGGACACGGCGCGGTGCAGGTCGCCCGGCTTTTGCAGAACGAATGTGCCTTTTTCGGCGTATCCTCCATGCTGGAGGCATTGGAGCTGCGGCAAGCGGGACTGACGAACCCCATCCTAATCTTGGGACGCACACCGGTTTCCGCCTTCCCCCACGCGGTGCGGGAGGAAATCCGCACTACCATCTTCCATTATGAGGACGCGGTGGCCCTTTCTCAGGAGGCTGTGCGGCAGGGCAAAACCGCCCTGTTCCATTTCGCGGTGGACACCGGCATGAGCCGGATCGGCCTGCAGCCCACGGAGGACTCCGCGGAGCTTTGTCAAAGGATTCTCCGGCTTCCCGGCATCACCGCCGAGGGCATTTTCAGCCACTACGCCACCGCCGACTGTGCGGATCTAAGCCGGGCGCAGGCGCAGGCGCAGCGTTTTGACGGATTTTTGACAATGCTTGCACAGCGGGGTATAACGCCCCCCATCCGGCACATGGACAATTCCGCCGGACTGATGAACTTCCCCACCCAATATGAGCTGGTGCGCAGCGGCATCGTCACCTACGGGCTGTACCCCAGCAGCGAGGTCTGCCCTAAGCTGCTGCCCTTGAAGCCCGCGCTCCAATGGCTCAGCCGGGTGACCCACGTAAACCGGCTCCCCGCCGGACGGGAGATCTCCTATGGCGGTACTTACGTCACCAGCCGCCCCACCACCGTCGCCACCGTTCCTGTGGGCTATGCCGACGGCTACCGCAGAAGCCTTTCCGGGAAATTCTATGTATTGATCCACGGTCAGCGTGCCCCCATTCTCGGCAGGATCTGCATGGATCAGCTCATGGTGGATGTGACCCATATCCCCAACGTGGCGTTGGACGATACCGTGACGCTGGTAGGCAAAGACGGTGACGAGGAGATCACAGTAGAGAGCATCGCCGCTGCCGCGGACAGCTTCAACTACGAATTTATCTGCGGAATCAGCCGCAGAGTGCCAAGAATCTACTGTCAGGGCGGCAAGGAAGTCCGCTCCGTCCACTATTTGCTGGACACCTGACCCTACTTCATAAGGAGAGATAGAAATGGCCGATGAATACCGCCCCTACCCGCCCCGGCGGCGCAGACGCCGCAGACGGCGGATCAATCCCACCGCCATCATTTTTTGGCTGGTGGTGCTGCTGGCTGTGCTGGCTGTGATCGCTTTGGTGGTCCATTTTGCCAAAGCCGGCGGCGAGGATACCCCCAAGGACAACACCACCCAAACCACCGATTCCACTGAAAACACCACACTGCCCTCCACCGACTCCCCGGAGGCTACCGCCCCCATAGAATCCACCGCCCCCACCGAGCCTGAGGTGCAGGTGGCAGGAAGTGCCACAGTCGCCGCCACCGGAGATGTGCTGATGCACATGCCTTGTGTGCGCCCCGGAGCGATGAGTGACGGCAGCTATGATTTCACCCCCTATTTTGCCCATCTGCAGCCCTATGTGGACGGGGTGGATTACACCGTCGCCAATTTGGAGACCACTCTGGCGGGCTTGGACGGCGGCTATGAATACAGCGGCTACCCCAATTTCAACTGCCCCGACGGCATCGTTACCAGTCTGCAGGAAATTGGCTTTGATATGCTGCTCACCGCCAACAACCACACCTACGACACCCAAAGCCTTGGCTTCTTCCGCACCCAGCAGGTGCTTCAGGAGCATGGCATGGACTACATCGGAACGAAAGCCACCGCCGAGGACGATGACTACCTGATCGTGGAGCTGGACGGCATCCGCATCGGTATGATCTGCTACACCTACGAAACCAACAGCGACCCGGATTATGTAGCTTTAAACGGCGGCGCGAATATGAAGCAGGACGAGGGCGCGCTGATCAACACCTTCATGAAGGATGATGTTGCCGGCTTTACCCGGGATTTGGGCGCAGATATCGCGGATATGCGTGCTGATGGCGCGGAGGCGATCGTGCTGTACATCCATTGGGGCGAGGAATACCAGCTCAAGCAGAATTATCAGCAAGAGCCGATTGCGCAGGCTGCCTGTGATTTGGGCGTGGATGTGATCGTAGGCGGTCACCCCCACGTGATCCAGCCCATGGAGCTGCTCACCAGTCAGGCAGATCCCGAGCACAAGACCGTCTGCCTGTACTCCACCGGCAATCTGCTGTCCAACCAGCGCAAGGGGCTGATTAGCTCCGTCAGCACCGCCCACACCGAGGACGGGATCCTGTTCAGCTTCACCTTCACCAAATATACCGACGGAACGGTACGGGTGGAGCAGGTAGAGGCACTTCCCCTTTGGGTCAACCTGCGCACCAGCTCCACCACCGGCAAAAGCGTATATGATGTGCTGCCGCTGGATAAATCCGTGACCGACTGGAAAACCGCGCTGGATTTGACGGATTCCACCCTTGCTCAGGCCGAAGCCTCCTATGACCGAACCATGGCAATCATCGGCGAGGGACTGGAGGAGATCCGGCAATATCTGACCCAGCTTCCTGAAATCGCCTAAAAAAAGGGTGCGTTGCAAATCGCATTTTGCAACGCACCCATTCTGTTTGCATTTACTTTTCCAAATGTACATTCAAGTGGGGATAGGTCATATCGACACCGTTTGCCGCGAAGGTTTCCCGAATCTTGGCGTTAATGGCATAGTTAACATCCCAATACCGCTCAGTCTTGCACCAAACCCGAAGAACATACCGGACAGAGTATTCACCGTATTGATCCACCGCGGCAAAGGGCGCGGGGTCTGCCATCACGCCGTCAACCTTGGCAGCCTCATACAGTGCGTCCAGCACCTTCTCGGCGGGTGCGCCATAGGAAGCGGAAACGGTCAAATCTACCCGGCGGGTGCCGGTGACGGAGTAGTTGATGATATCGGCAGTCACCACGGAGCTGTTGGGGATATCCACCAGCTTATTGTCAGAGGTGACCAGCTTGGTATAGGTCATGCCGATCTCCTGCACCGTGCCGGAGCGTCCTGCAATCTCCACAAAGTCGCCGGAGCCGAAGGGCTTGGTGTACAGCAGAGTAAAGCCGCCAATAACATTGGTCAGCAGGCTCTGCACCGACAGGGAAACCGCCAAAGTCAGCACGCTGGCCAAAGCGATGATGCCGCTGACATCGATGCCCAGAGTGGATGCCGCCATCAGGCCCAGCAGCAGGTACAGCACCGTCCGGATCAGGGAGTGAATCAGACCGTGGGCAGCCTTTTCCAGCTTGGACTTAGCCAGTGCCTTGTTGACAATGGTCAGCACCAGCTTGATGACCAGCACTCCAGCCACCAGCACGCAGGCAAAGAACACGATTCGGGAGGAGGCTACACCCAGCCAGCCTACAATTACGCTCTTGAAATAGTTGATAATGTCCATATTTTATCTCCTTTTTTAGGTGATATTATCATTATAGCACAGATCTGCCGTTTGGCAATAAGCAAATCGTTCACAAATTCGTTTAATTTTGTTTTCGATCGCGTCATTTCCCGTTCATGACCGAAATCTACAATGAATTTACAAAAGGATGCCGAGTGATGCTGTCCTTTTTCTATCTCTCTTCTTTCCATATTTCTTTCGCAGGAAGCGCGCCGCCGGACATTTCGGCGGCGTGCTTTCTTTTTGCCTACATAACGCAAGAAAAATTTATGATTTTTGTGCAAAAAATAGCTTGGATTTTGCAAAGAAACATGGTATGATATACCTTGCGGCAAAACGCAAGGGGCGAAACACCCGGTTTCCCCATTGTACATAGATAAGTAAAAGGAGCGAATTTCCATGTACCATACCATGACTGTTGCCGGTCTGAAGCGGGAGCTTCCCATCTGCAAGGTATCCGATGATTTGTATATCGCCGGTTTTGTGATCTTCGGTGACCCGGAGCTGACCGTGGCCTGCGCCAAGGAGCTGCTTTCCCGTGCCCCGGAGTATGACTATATTCTCACCGCCGAAGCCAAGGGGATTCCTTTGGTGCATGAGATGGCACGTCAGGCAGGCGACAGCAAATATATCCTCGCCCGGAAGTCCGTAAAGCTGTATATGCGTGACCCCTTCGAGGTGGAGGTTCATTCCATCACCACCGCTAAGGTGCAGCGGCTGTATCTGGACGGCGTGGATGCCGCGCTGATTCGGGGCAAGAAGATTCTGCTGGTGGACGATGTGATCTCCACCGGAGAAAGCCTTTCCGCGCTGGAGGTACTGGTGGAGAAGGCCGGCGGCACGGTTTGTGGCCGGATGGCGATTCTCGCCGAGGGTGACGCCCAGGAGCGGGACGATTTGATTTATCTGGAAAAGCTCCCCGTATTCCACCCCGACGGAACAGAAATCAAATAATATAAGGAAAAGCACTCCGGATCCGGAGTGCTTTTGTTATCATAGATAAAAATCGTTCCGTCAGAAATTGGCCACCTCACTGGACTTGAGCTGAAGCTGCAATTTGTCCGCGATAAGTGCGATGAACTCAGAATTGGTGGCATTACTCCGAACATGGAATTATTTGGAGGTAATGCCAGATACTCACTTCCTCCGGGCAGCCGTCATCGTCTACGCAAGTGGTATGGGAAAGAATGGAATAGACTTTTCCCGGATAGACTTCGTGGACATTATCTCCCTGGAACCGGCAACCAATTACAGTGCCCTGATCATCAAAGATGTAGCCGCGGAAGGAAAGAAACCATCCAAATCTAGCTTTCGACAGGGGAACAAATTCCTCAGGTGATTCATAGTTTTTGCGCATACCGTGGCCGGAATAATACTCGAAGTTTTCACTGTGAAAACGAACGTAAAAATATTCCTTTTGCATAAAAGCGACCTCCCGAGCAGATGGATATTTTGAGTATAGCATCTGCCCGGAACTTTGTCAACATTTCGCAAACAGCGGGTTAATAGTTCACGGCCTCCGTAGATTTCAGCTGAAGCTGGAGCTTGTCAGCAATAAGCGCGATGAACTCCGAATTGGTGGGTTTTCCCTTGGTGTTGGACACGGTGTAGCCGAAGAACCGCTGTAAGGTATCCAGGTCGCCTCTGTCCCATGCCACTTCGATGGCGTGGCGGATGGCCCGCTCCACCCGGCTGGGGGTAGTGCCGAAGGTCTTTGCCACCTGCGGATACAAAACCTTGGTAATGGCGTTGATCACATCCATATCATTCACCGCGATAATGATGGCTTCACGCAAATACTGGTAGCCCTTAATATGGGCAGGCACACCGATTTCATGGATGATGCCGGTGACCATAGACTCGATCCCTGACTTGTCCAGCCGGCGCAGCCCTGGCTGCTGTCTGTCCGTACCGCCCCGAAGCTCCTCCATCCGGTCTACCAGCGCGGTGATATCACAGGGCTTCAGCATCAGATATTTGACGCCCAAGCCGGACACCGCAGAGGCGACATAATCCGTAATGAAGCTGGATGTAGCCACGATTGCCGGCTTATGCTCCATGGCGGCGATGCTTTTCAAAAGGCTGATGCCGTCCAGCTTAGGAAGCATCAAATCCAGCACCAGCAGCTTTGCCTTCCTTTCTTCGATACCCTTCAGGGCCTGTTCTCCATCGCAGGCCGTCCCCACGACCCGAAATCCCGATGATTGCTGCAGCGCGGCGGTAAGCTGGACGCAAAATTCTTCGGAATTGTCCGCGATGAATACAGTGGTTTGCTCGTTCATAACTTCCTCTCCTAGTCACTTAGATTTCCCCAAACCCCGCAGCCCCCTCTCCCGCTGCGGCGCGACACCAATAATTTAGCATAATGATTGTGTTTTTGCAAGAAAAAAGGCAAACAATCGTTCGCCCGTTTTCCCTTGCTTTTGACAGTTTTCGACAGCCCCGGACCAAAGTCTCCAGCGGTTGACGAAAAAAGCATTTTGCGATAGAATAAAAAAAATAAATATTGCTATGGAGGTAGCTTATGGATTCCGAACTTCGCTCTCTTTGTGACTTCCTGGACGCTTCCCACAGTCATTTTCACGCCATCGCGCAGGTGCTGAGCTGGCTTGATGCAGCCGGCTATACCCGGCTGGAGGCGGGCGCACCGTGGACGCTGACCCCCGGCGGCCGCTATTACACCGTCTGTGACCAAAGTGCCATTGTGGCGTTTCGCGTCCCCCACGCCGCTCCCGCGGGCTTCCTGATCAGTGCCAGCCATTGTGACCGCCCCAGCTTCGCCCTGCGGGAGGATGGGGAGCTGAAAGGACAGTATACCCGGCTCTCCACCGAGCGTTACGGCGGAATGTTGATGTATTCATGGATGGACCGCCCTCTGTCCGTCGCCGGACGGGTGATGGTGGAGACGGAAAACGGCGTGGAAAGCCGTCTGATTGATATCGACCGGGATCTGGCACTGATGCCCAGCCTTGCTATTCATATGGATCGGACGCTGAACGAAAACCACCGCTGGGATCCCACCGTGGACACCGTCCCGCTGCTGGGCAGCGAAACGGCGGCAGGCAAGCTCCCTCAGCTTTTGGAGGAGGCTGCCGGCGGCAAGCCCATTGCCCAAGACCTTTACCTGTATGTTCGGGAAAACGCCCGGGTTTGGGGGATCGACGATGAATACCTCTCCGCTCCCGGGCTGGACGATCTGGAATGTGTGTGGGGCTGCGCCCAAGGCTTCCTGCAAGCGAAGGAAAGCAAAAGCATCCCGGTGCTGTGCGTGTTCGACAGCGAGGAGGTAGGCTCCAACTCTCCACAAGGCGCGGGCAGCACGCTGCTGAGCTCCGTGCTGGAGCGGATCAGCCGGAGCCTGCGTTTGGAGCATCCGTGTATGCTGGCAAATTCCTTTATGGTGTCCGCGGACAACGCCCACGCCATCCACCCCAACCGTCCCGAGCTTTCCGACCGGGTTCACGCCCCCAAGCTGGGCGGCGGCGTGGTGATCAAGACCAGTGCCTCCCTGACCTATACCAGCAACGCCCTGTCCAGCGCGGTGTTCCGCAAGCTGTGTGAGGGCGCGGGCGTTCCTGTCCAGCACTACCACAACCGTCCGGATATTCGTGGCGGCAGCACCTTAGGGCATATTTCCTTAGGGCAGGTATCCGTACCCTCGGTGGATATCGGCCTGGCGCAGCTTGCCATGCACGCCTGCTATGAGACCGCCGGAGCAAAGGATCCCATCTACCTGAAAGATGCCATGACCGCCTACTACAGTGCCACCCTGACTGCCACTCAAACCGGCTTTACCATCCAATAAATGCCGCAAAAGATTGACTTTTCCCCCGGCTTATGCCATAATAAGTAGGTTAAATTATCAATAAGAGGAGATTGACTATGCTGCAATCCAGAACTCATAACTGCGGCGAGCTGCGGCTTGCCAACGCCGGCGAAAACGTTACCATCGTGGGCTGGCTGGAGAATGTCCGCGAGGTGGGCGCGAATTTTGCCTTCCTTGTGCTGCGTGATTTCTACGGCACTACTCAGGTGGTGGTTGAAACCGCCGAAATGATGCAGATCATCAAAGCCGTGAATAAGGAATCCACCCTGTCCGTCACCGGTCAGGTGCGGGAGCGGGAAAGCAAGAATCCCAAGCTGCCCACCGGTGAGATCGAGGTTGTGCCTGAGAAAATCGTGGTTTTGGGCAAGTGCCGCCACAATCAGCTTCCCTTTGAGATTAACAAGTCCAGAGAAGCCGACGAAAACACCCGTCTGAAGTACCGCTATCTGGATCTGCGTAATCCCGCGGTAAAGAGCAATATCATCCTGCGCTGTCAGGTGGTGGCGGAGCTGCGGCAGCTGATGACCGAGAAGGGCTTCCTGGAGATCACCACCCCCATCCTTACCGCCTCC
>CAZAOL010000052.1:0-9539 GCA_964486785.1 uncultured Oscillospiraceae bacterium | reverse complement strand
TCATGTCCAGCCATCCCGGCTCCGGGCTGAAGGAGGCCATCGAGCTGGCGGAATACATCCGGGAGATGGGCTATGATCCGGAGCAGGTACAGGATTTCTATCCCACTCCCTCCACCCTGTCCACCGTCATGTACTATACCGGCTTGGATCCCCGAACCATGGAAAAGGTATACGTGCCCACCGACCCCCACGAGAAAGCCATGCAGCGGGCATTGATACAATACCGCCAGCCTAAAAACTACTATCTGGTCAAGGAAGCACTTTTGAAAGCGCACCGGGAGGATCTGATTGGCTCAGGCCCGAAATGCCTGATTCGTGCCGTGCCGCCCCGTCAGGGAAAGCCTACCGCACCGCCGCCCAGGCTGCCGTCCAAAGGAAAAAAGCAATCGTCTCAAAAGAAAAAGCGGTAACGCAAACAGAACCACTGCCTCGTAAAGGAAGCATCCTCCCTTTACGAGGCAGTCTTTTGCCGTTGCATTATTGCGTCATGAAGACAGCGTTTTTATGATCCCCGTACTGTCTACAAAGGAATTCGCGGCCACTTCTTCTATGGTTGTATCGAGATAGTATTGAGCCACAGGAATCAGTTTTTCGCTGACGATATCTATGCCACGCAGCGCAATACCGTTCTCATAAACATCCACCACATACCCCTCGGCATCCTGAGGCGCACCAAAAAACGCGCTTTCCCCGGTGGGATCGATCATTCTGGGATTGGACAGAGAAGGAATGTGAATAGAATGCGTTCCCAAGATATCATCGTAATTCGCCATAGCGTCATATTCCTGTGAAGCAAGCTTAAAATGCGTATGGCCATGGAAATGGATCGCGTTTTTATAATGGCTTAGCAGGTTCTTGAACGCGATGGATGATTCCTCGTTGGCAAGCTTTGTCGTGATACCCTGTAACGCGTTCATAGGATCTCCGCTTCCGCCTTCAACAGGGATGTGCTGGAAAATGAAGCACCTTTTGTTGCGGTTTTCCTCCAGAACCTCGTAAAGCCACTGAAGCTCTCCCTCTGCGAACAGCTTGTTTTCGTGGGTGCTGATAATGCCAACCATAATGAACACATCATCCCCCTTTGTGAAATAATAATACAAAGGATTCCCGGTGTATTCTTCGTAATACCCACTGCTGTTGGCGGCATATTCCTCATGGTTTCCGGCAGCGACGTGTGTTTCCAGATTTCCGGAATACTGCTGCACGATCGCTTTGTAATTCTGCAATTCCGTTTCTGTGCCGGAAACAGCCAAGTCGCCGCAAATCACATGGAAAGCGACTTTTTCCGTTTCGCCGAAATATGTGAGTGCTTTTTTGAAATCATCCTCCGCCGTGCTATATCCAAGGTGGACATCCGACATGGCACTGAAGGAGTATTGCTTCCCGTCCGTCTGATTCAGGAAGGACTGCGGAAGCGCAATGCTGCCCATTCTCCTGTTTTCAGAATTATACACACCGATTTTTGTGCAGCCAGCAGGGGCAACGTTTTCCAAAATAAACGAAGCATAGGATCGCTGCGAATTGTCCAAATCGCAAATATCAAGGCAATTGGAAATACTGCCATTTTCATTTTCATACCTCAGTGTGTAGGTATCCGCCGGCAATGTATTATCCAGTACAATGACGAAATTGTCATCCATAGTGCCGACAATGAGCTCTGACGTATCCGCCATCGTTACCTTCCGCACATCCGCATCGGCTTTCTTCAGAACCCTGCCGTCGGCAAGCAGCGCGAGGACGTATACCTCATAGGTCTGCTCCGGCTTTCGGTTCACCACGGTGCAGGTGGTATCCGTTGTGGCCATATAGCACACATCATTCACCATGACCCAGTATTTTTGCGCGCCGGAAACAGTCTCCCAGTCAATTCTCACCGAGGTCTGTGAAAGCAGCGTGGCCGTCACACCGGAAACCTTCGTGACCTTTTCTGCCGCTGTTGCGGTATTGAGCGAAATGATATCGGCATCCGCTTTTTTGAGAACCCTGCCGTCGGCAAGCAGCGCGAGGACGTATACCTCATAGGTCTGCTCCGGCTTTCGGTTCACCACGGTACAGGCAGTGTCCGTTGTACTGACATAGCACACATCATTCACCATGACCCAGTATTTTTGCGCGCCGGAAATGGGCTCCCAGTCAATTCTCGCCGAGGTCAGGGAAAGCACCATTGCCGTCACGCCGGAAACCTTTGCGACATTCCCTGCCGCTGTTGTGACAGAAATAACGTCCGCATCGGCTTTTTTCAGAACCCTGCCGTCGGCAAGCAGCGCGAGGACGTATACCTCATAGGTCTGCTCCGGCTTTCGGTTTATCATGGTGCAGGTGGTGTCCGTTGTGCCCATATAGCACACATCATTCACCATGACCCAATATTTTTGCGCGCCGGAAATAGGCTCCCAGTCAATTCTCGCCGAAGTCTGCGAAAGCACCGTAGCCGTCACGCCGCTCACTTTTACCGCGGCATCATTGCTATCTTCTGCCGCAAAGGCACCCGCCGCCATTGAAATACATAGCGCAAAAATCAGAAAGAGACATAATATTTTTTTCATAGTACCCCCTCACGCCTTCCGAAATATATCCTTTAATCTGTTAACAGAGTATATACCCACATTTAGTATCACATTTTTTTCAAAAAAGTCAATATCCTATCCGGTCACAATTATTGAAGTCACTTGCGGGATTCCATAGAGGTTCTTATTTGCGCCACGCTCCCATAAGATGTTCCATACATCGAAAGCTTGAGGTGGTACTTATGGAACACATGACGAATATCATTACCCTTCGGGGGGAACTGGCTGGACTTCCGTGCTTCAGCCATGAAAACCACGGAAAAAAATTTTTGCGCTTTGAATTACTTGTCCCAAGGCTGTCCGGGGCAGTAGACCGACTGCCCGTAGTGGTGGAAGACCGGATCATGGATACGGTAGATCTCAGCGCGGGAGAAATGCTCTGTGTCACCGGGCAGATCCGCTCCCACAATATCCGCACCGACGGTGTCCGGCGGCTTTTGATCTTTGTATTTGCCACAGGACTTTGGGCTGAGGATGGCGAGAGCATCAACGACGCGCTTTTGGAGGGAACGCTGTGCCGGGAGCCTACCTACCGCCACACGCCTTTGGGCAGAGAAATTTGTGATGTGATGCTGGCTGTACCCAGAGCCTTCCGCCGGGCGGATTATCTGCCCTGTATCCTGTGGGGACGTACTGCCCAGACCGTAGCTACCTGCCATACCCGGGACCGTATCCGTATTTGCGGACGGCTGCAAAGCAGAAGCTACACCAAAATCACGGACTCAGGCTCGGAGGAACGGATCGCCTACGAAATCTCCGCCCTAAACGCAGAGCTTTTGGAGATCCACGAGTAAAAAGTTAAAATCTATGCCCTTTTCCTTTCCCGAAAAATATGATATAATGGGGAAAAAGGAGGTGCGGCATGGAATCTAAAGTAACATCCATCATCCGTCTTTTGAAGCAACGATACCCGGACGCTCCCTGCGCCTTACACTATGGCAAGGATTATGAGCTGATGATCGCGGTTCGCTTATCCGCCCAATGCACCGACGCCCGGGTCAATTTAGTAACCCCCGCCCTGTTCTCTGCTTATCCGACTCTGGAGACGATGGCGGCGGCAGATATCGCGGATGTGGAAAGATATGTCCATTCCTGCGGCTTTTACAAGCACAAGGCAAGAGACATCGTCTTGGCCTGCCAAATGCTGCTTTCCGACTACGGCGGAAAAGTACCGGGAACCATGGAGCAGCTTCTCCGGCTGCCCGGCGTAGGACGAAAGACCGCCAATCTTCTTTTAGGCGATTTGTATGCCGTGCCCGGAAGTGTGGTGTGCGATACCCATTGTATCCGCATTTGCGGGCGGCTGGGGCTGTCCCAGGGCAAGGATCCGGAAAAGGTGGAGAATCAGCTTCGCGAGCTGCTCCCCCCTGAGGAAAGCTCTGATTTTTGTCACCGCATCGTGCTGTTCGGCAGAGAGATCTGCACCGCGAGAAATCCCCGTTGCACCGAATGTCCGCTCCGGCAATGGTGCATTGAAACGAAATAAAGCGAAAAATACTGTCATTGTAAGGGCATCCCCTTGACAATGACAGTATTTATTTAGATCATCTTAATTCTTGATCCATTTATGGTGGCATACCGGACTGGTTTCCTCCAAGGCGCGGAAGGTATAGCCGTTTTCCAGCCCCCAGCGAATGATCCGCTCCACCGCGTCCACGCTGTAGCTTTGCGTGTCGTGCATCAGCACAACAGCATATTGCTGGTCCTGCACGCCCTCGATCACATTCTGATACACCGCGTCGGCAGTTTTGGCGTTCCCCGCGTCATCGCTGTCCACATTCCAGTCGAAATACTGAAAGCCCAGCGACTCCACCGCCTTAACCAGCCGGGTCATAATGCCGGTGCAGTATTTTTGGCTTACCCGGTTAGAGCTTCCGCCGGGAAAGCGGATCAAAGTTGTACGTATGCCGGTATGCTGGTATATGATATCCTGCATGTCGTACAGGTCATCAAAAAAAGCGTCCTCACTGGAATAAATCGTTTCATATCTATGGGTCTTGGAATGGATGCCGATGGAATGTCCCGCATCGGCAATATCCTTAAGCATATCAATGTACTTTGTTTTGATCACAAAAAAGGTGGCTTTCACCTGATACTTGTCCAAAACAGAAAGCAGCTCAGGGGTGTCTTCCCACGGGCCGTCGTCAAAGGTAAGGTAAATCACCTTCCCGTTGGGTGCAACGCTATCCGGCGCGGCAACTGGCTCTACCACCACTGTACGCTCCACAGAAGCGGTATTGCCATAGGAGTCCGCCACCTGATAGGTAAGCTGATAGCTCCCGGCGACGAACGGGTCCACCTCGCCGTCAACCTGAATCTGCTGGGTCAAATCCCCATCGGCATTGTCTGTGGCGGTGCAGCCGCTGTCCACCCATTCCTCTCCGGCTTGGATTGTAACGACCTGCTCGCCCAGCAATGTCAGCACCGGCGGCTCAGGATCATTATAGAATATTTTCCGCTGTGCCCGCGCCTGATTACCGGAGGAATCCGTTACCGTGTAAGTAACAACGCCCTCAGCTTCTGTCCGTTCCACAAGCCCGGTCACATCTCCGTCATAGGAATCGAAGGCGGTAAATCCCTCCTCCTGATAGGTCTGTCCGGGCAGCGTATAGCTGTCGGGGATCTGAGTCAATTGGATCTCCGGCGGAGTTGTATCCACTACCTCCACCTTCCGCTCTGCGGTCCGGCTAACGCCGTTGTATTGTGCGGTATAGGTGACGGTATAGCTTCCAATTTGTTGCAAATCCATGTCATGGGAAATGTTGACCTCCACCGCTACCCGGCTCAGATCCTCCACCGTGCCGTAGCCGACCGCTGCCGCCCCCAGCTCCACATATTCCTCACCGTATTCCAAGGTCACCGTTTCCTCGCCAATGAGCTGAAGCTCCACGCAGTAAACCTCGGGCACTTTGTTTGCGGCACGGTACCATAGCCATCCGCCCACCGCCGCAGCCACAAGGATCACTGCGGCGATTACGATCAGAACCGTCCTCCGGGCGGTATTCTTTTTACAAATTATGGTATCCACCACCCGAAGCACCTCCTGTCAAAAAAACAATTTTCCCTTATTCTACCCTTTTCCCTTTTCCTTGTCAATCCCCGCGCCACGCCCGCAAAAAAGGCTCGCCATCCGGCAAGCCCTTGAATATCATTTCAACGCCGCGGCCAGTGCCATGGTCACCTTGGCGCAGCGGTGTGCCGCAATTCTCTCGAAAGTCGGATAGTCCATTTGGAAGGAATCGTCCGCCTTATCGGAAATTGCCCGGAGGATGACAAAGGGAATCCCGTTTCGGTAGGCAGTCTGCGCAATGGCCGCACCCTCCATCTCGGTGCAAAACGCCCCGGTGGTGGCGATAATCTGCTCTTTTTTTGCCTTGTCCGCCACAAACTGATCGCCACTTGCCACCCGTCCCAGCATGGTGTGTCCGGGATTTAGCTCCTCCGCGGCAGCAAATGCCAAAGAAACCAGTTCCCCATCCGCGGGAAACGCCACCACATCCAGTCCCGGCACTTTGCCCATCGGATAGCCAAACGCGCAGCAATCAAAATCATGGTGCATCACATCCCGGCTCACCAGCAGATCGCCAATATCCAAGTCAGCGTTCAGCGAGCCGGCAATGCCGGTGTTGACAATGTGAGTAACCGCAAAGCAGGTGATCAGCGTCTGCGCGCACATCGCCGCGTTGACCTTTCCGATCCCGCATTGTACAACAACTACAGCCATGCCGGAAAGTGTCCCCTCATAAAAGGTCGTTCCCGCCTTGGTGGATGCCGATTTATCCTGCATGCGCTCCAGCAGAGTTTCCACTTCCTCCGACATTGCGCCCATAATTCCCAGCTTTTTCATGCTTTTCCTCCTTAGCTTGGGTAAACCAAGCGTTCCTGTGTAATACTCTCTAAAAGCGCGGCGTACCGTTTCGCGCAATACCGTGCCATAGGAAGATTCATATCCAGATAATTTCCGCAATCCTTTGCGCTGGCTCCCGGAACCTCCCCCTCATAGCCAGCAATGAAACGGAAGCAGTCCAGCACCAGCGGCAGAATTTCCTGTGAGCAAAGATCTCCCGCCAGCAGCAGGTAAAAGCCGGTACGGCAGCCCATGGGGCCAAAATACAGCACACGCTCCTTCCACCGGGCTTCATTCCGAAGAAATGTTGCAGCCAAATGCTCGATGGTGTGGATCTCCGCGGTGTTCATCACCGGCTCATCATTGGGGCTGGTAAGCCGCAAATCGAAGGTGGTCACCGTTTCGCTGCCGATGCGGTCTTTTCTGGAAACATACAGCCCCGGCTGAAGCAAATTGTGATCAATGGTAAAGCTGGCGATTTTCTCCATAATAGCCTCCCGCAGTTTTTCCTCAATCATACCACATCCGACCAAATTACGCAACCCGAATCGAAAAGGGCCTGCCGCGCAAACGGCAGACCCTCAGCTTCAAACCTGAACCTTTTCCTTCTTTTCGCATTTCAGCGCGTAAATTTCCTCCACCGCGAAGGCCAGCTTTGTCAGCGAATCCTTCTTGGACAGACAGCAGTACAGGGAATCTGTTTCCGTAGAGATATCGATGGTGTCCCGATTCTTCAAATACGCGTAGTCATACTCCACATGGACGCTGTTGGTCTGCTGGGGCAGACGCTGGATATGGTAATCCTTGCCGTTGTAGTGCCCGTCGATCACAAAGCCGTTCTCCGGGTCATGGGTCAAGCGGCCCTTGCCCAAGGGAATGAACCGCCAGCATCTGGGGAAACCAAACACGTCCACTTCATCCTCAAAGGAATATTCTCCCGAGCGCACCTGCTTGCGTACCTGCTCCCGCTCCCAGCGGAACCAGTCCGGCACCCGGGCAAATTCCGTTTCGCCCTCCAACGCGCTGAGCGTTCCGTCCTCATGGAAATGCCAACGCTTTCCGCAATGGGTACAAAACAGCTCTGTACCCTTGGAGTCCATCTTGGATTCCGTCAGGCAATGGGGGCATTGATAGAGGATCTTGTGCAACCCCTCTGCCCGGTACGGCTCGGTAATCAGGATACCGTTGTCCTTTTGATACTGGTACTCATCGTACTCAAACGCCTTGCGAACCGCATCGTTGATTTCCTCCACCGTCATGGACTTCACCTGCTCGGCGGTCAAAATCTGGGTAAAGGTGGTACGAAGAGGCACCTTACGCTTCTTCCGGAAATCCCAGAAGGGAGAATGTAGCGCGTTGCCGTGATGGATGCCCACGACCACCGGCACCTTGTTCATGCGAATGAGCTTGCCCAGAGATTCCGGAAGATAGGAGGTCACGCCACAGGGCGTATACCGGGCCTCGGGGTACATACAAAGCACATCTCCCCTTTTCAGCACCCGGTTGATAGACTTCACCAAATGCAGATCCATGGTAAATTTCCGTGTGCAGATGCAGCCAATCAGCTCCATGAGCCACGGACGGCGGTAGTAGCCGTCAATACTCACCACGTTGCTGACCCGGTGGGGAAATGTACCCAGAGAGCAAAGCTCAAAATCGATAAAATGCATATGGTTGCACAGCAGCATATACGGGGGCTTCAGCCCCTCCATATTCACCTTTTCGATTTTGTATTTTTTTCCGAATAAGGCGATCTTGGAAAGCATCTGAATCAGTACCGTCCAAAACAGATACTGGTGCATGGGATATTTGGCGGTCTTATACCGTTTTTTGTTTTTATAATTCACTTCAATATCCATTTTCTCACACTCCTTCATACATTATACATGATTCGTTCACAAAATACAAGATGCAACATTTTCCAACACGGAAAATATTTGTCATTCCTCTTCCTTTGTGATATAATCGGTGCAGAAAATGGAGGTGATTCCATGCTTTGGTTGTGGATTGTTTCAGGGGCAGCCGTGGCTGTGCTTTTGGCTGCCTATGTGTGTTTTTACCTGACCTTCTATGTATCCAGCCGGGAGAAGGTAAAATCCTTGGAGCTTGCCGCTCCTCCCGGCAAGGTTTACGAGCCCTATCACGATATCATGATCAACTGGATGAAGGAGACCCGTGCCATGCCCCATCAGGAGTTTTCCGTAACCTCCTTCGACGGGCTTACCCTGCGGGGCAAGTATTATGAATACGCCCCCGGCGCGCCTGTTGAGCTGATGTTTCACGGGTATCGCGGCAACGGAGAACGGGATATGTGCGGCGGTGTGCAAAGATGCTTTGCCCTCGGCAGAAGTGCCTTGATCGTCGATCAGCGTGCCAGCGGCCGCAGTGGCGGAAATGTCATTTCCTTCGGCATCAACGAGCATCGGGATTGCCACTGCTGGCTTAAGTTCATGGTGGAGCATTTCGGCCCGGAAGTAAAGATAATTCTCACCGGCGTTTCCATGGGCGCGTCCACGGTGCTGATGGCAGCAAACGAACCGCTCCCCAAAAATGTCATTGGTATCCTTGCGGATTGCGGCTATTCCTCTCAAAAGGAAATCATTAAGAAGGTCATCCGCCAGATCAAGCTGCCGGTATGGCCGGTTTATCCCCTGATTCGGCTGGGCGCGCGGTTGTTCGGCCACTTTGATCTGGAGGAATTTACCCCGGAGGATGCTATGAAAAAATGCACCGTCCCGGTGATTTTCTTCCACGCGGAGGCAGATAACTACGTCCCGTGTTACATGAGCAAAATCAACTATGATGCCTGCCCCGCCCGCAAGCAGCTCCACACCGTCCCGGATGCCGGACATTGCCTGTGCTGTGTGGTGGATCCAGACAGCTACATCTCCGCCTTGAAGGAATTCTTCTCCCCGGAGCTGGAAATCAATGCGGTTTGACCAATATAGATCGATGTAAAAATGACCCGGCGGCTGCCCAATGTCATTAAGTTTAGGATGTCATTGCGAGCACCGAAGGTGCGTGGCAATCCGTAATACCCTTTTTAAACGGATTCTCACGCCTGCTGACGCAGGCTCAGACAATATGAAATGACTCCCCACTTGCAAATCGTGGATTTACCTGTC
>CAZAOL010000051.1:0-9548 GCA_964486785.1 uncultured Oscillospiraceae bacterium | reverse complement strand
ACCCTACACCAGCTCCTCGGCCTTGCGTACCAGCTCGTCAAAGGCGGCATCGGAATCCTCAGGCTTGGTGTATTGCACCATTTCCACCTTGTTGAACTGGTGTCCACGAACCATGCCCCGCTCGTCGGCACGGTGAGAGCCTGCCTCCCGGCGGAAGCAGGGGGTATAGGCGAAGAATTTCTTGGGAAGATCCGCTTCGGACAGGATCTCATCCCGGTAAACCGATGCCAGCGCGGCCTCAGCGGTGGGCAGCATATAGTGAATCCGGTCGTCGGTGGGGTTGGCGATTTTATAAACCTCGTCGGCAAACTTGGGGAACTGACCGGCGGTTTCGCCGCACTGGTACTCCAGCATATGAGGGGGCAGGATAAAATCGTAGCCGTCGTTGATGTGGGTGTCGATGAAATAGTTCAGCAACGCCCATTCCAGCCGCGCGCCCATGCCGGTGTACATCCAGTTGCCTGCGCCAGCCAGCTTTACGCCCCGTTCATAGTCGATTAGACCAAGCCCCTGGCACAAATCCACATGGTGCTGGGGAGCAAAATCGAAGGTATGGGGCTCGCCGAAGTAGCGCAGAGTCTGATTGTTCTCCTTGCCGCCGGGGAGCAGATCGGGATCGGGCAGGTTAGGCAGACTGAGCATCAGGGTGCGGTACTCCGCCAAAACCGCGTCCAAACGGGCGGCATCCTCTGCCATGCCGTTTTTCAGGGCGGTCATTTCCGCGAAAATAGCGGAAACATCCTTGCCCTGCTTTTTCAGCAGCGGGATTTCCTTGGAAACCTTGTTCTGCTGGGCTTTCCGGCTTTCGGTGCTGGCAATCAGCGCACGGCGTTCCTCGTCCAGTTCCAAAATCCGGTCGATGGCAGCATCGCAGTCTACTTCCTTTGCCCGCAGCGCGGCCTTTACACCGGCAGGATCTTCTTTGATTCGTTTAATATCAAGCATAATGATGATCTCCTTCTGAGGATTTGGTTATTTCTTAATTTGCATCAGGGCATCCAGCAGAGTTTGCAGGTCGTCCTGACCGTAGAATTCCAGCTCAAAGCGGCCTTTTCGCTTGCCGTTAATGATTTTAACCCCCCGACCCAGGTGTTTAGACAGGCTTTTCTCACATTCTGCCACATAGTCCACAGCCAGCGTAACCGGAGCCTTTGGAGCAGGCTCCCGGGTCATATTCCGGCACAGCAGCTCCGCCTGACGGACGGAAAGTCCTAAAGCGGTAATTTTCTGGGCGGCTTCTATTTGCTTTTTTTCAGATTTCAGGCTGAGGATCGCTTTCGCGTGACCGGCGGTTAGCTTGCCTTGGCGCAAAAGCTCCAAAACCTCAGGACAAAGTCCCAGCAGACGCAGAGCGTTTGCCACCGCCGGACGGGATTTTCCCACACGGGAGGCGGCTTCCTCCTGAGTCATGCCGTATTCCTCCATCAAGGAACGGTAGCCCAAAGCTTCTTCCACAGGGTTTAAGTCCTGCCGCTGGAGGTTTTCAATCAGTGCCAGCTCCTTGGCTTTTCGGTCGTCCGCTTCGATTACGATTACAGGGACTTCCTTCAGCTCCGCCATTCGGGCGGCTCTCCACCGCCGTTCTCCGGCGATGATTTGATAATAGCCGCTTTCCAGCTCCCGGACGGTAAGGGGCTGCAGGATGCCGTGGACGGAAATGGAGTCCGCCAGCTCCTGTAATGCTTCATCGTCAAAGTCTTGACGGGGCTGATTGGAATCGGGTTCTATTTTATAAATCGGCAAAAGGCGGTAGGGACTTTGCTCCTTTGACTGCTCGGTATCAAAATCTCCCAGCAGCGCGCCCAAGCCTTTGCCTAAGCCTTTGGGTGATGCCATACTCAATCTTCCTTTCTATGGGTTACAGACGGTTTTTCAGCTCCTGCGCCATGGCACGGTACGCCTGCGCGCCTTTGCTGCTGCGGTCGTAGGCAGTGACCGGTTTTCCGTGGCTGGGAGCTTCCGCAAGGCGGATATTCCGGGGAATCACTGTAGAAAACACCTTTCCGGGGAAATGCCGGCGAACTTCCTCTGCCACCTGCGCGGAGAAATTGGTGCGCCCGTCATACATGGTCAGGGCAACCGCGAAGATTTCCAGCTTCGGCTCCAGCCGCTTCTTTACCATACGCAGGGTGCTCATTAAATCAGACAAGCCCTCCAGAGCGAAATACTCGCACTGCACCGGAACAAGGATGCTGTCCGCGGCGCAAAGGCCGTTGAGGGTCAGCAGCTCCAGAGATGGGGGACAGTCAATAAAAATCACGTCATATTGGTTTTTTAAGGGATTTAGAGATTTTTGCAACCGATGCTCCCTATCTTCCATGGAAATCAGCTCCACCGCGGCACCGGCAAGATTGGGGGACGAAGGCAGGACATCCCCATAAGGCGTATGCACCACCGCGTCGGCGACATTCACATCGTTGATGATTACGTCGTAAATGGAGTATTTTGCTTTTTTCTTATCCACGCCTAAGCCGGAGCTGGCGTTGGCCTGAGGGTCGAAGTCACACAGCAGTACACGAACACCCAGCTCGTGCAAGGCCGCAGTCAGGTTTATGGCGGTGGTGGTTTTTCCAACACCGCCTTTTTGATTTACAACGGCAACGGTTTTTCCCATAGTCGCCTCCTAATTCAAAATGGAATGTTTCACGTGGAACATTTTGATGTAATGATGTTTCACGTGGAACATTAAGAGCTGCCTTCGGTGCTGTAGTTCTGACCGGGAAGGGACGCATTGTCCTTTTCCTGAAGCTGCTCTGACATCACCGAAACCGTGATGGCAAAGGCCAGAGATACCGCCAGCAAAACCAAAGATACGCCCAGCAGCAGACGGCGCAGCACCACCACCTGCTCCTCCAGCTTGCGGGGCTTGCGAGTGAAGCCGCGGCGAGGCGGCTGGGTGGTGGGCTGGGTAGGAAGGACGATGGGTGTGCCGGGCTTTACCGGATACTTTTCCATTTCCGCAAGACATTCCTTGCAGAAAACCTGACCTAAGGCGATTTTTCGCCCGCATTTCATGCAGTTCAACACCATTCGCCTCCTTTTCCTGTTTTGTATATTGTACAATAGTTTTTGCGATTCGTAAAGAGGGAAATAGATTTTATTTTGAATTGAGTCTGAGGGGGAAGAAATGTAAAATACTGAATACGCAGCGCGAAATAAAGGAATTTATTCTGCTGTTATTTTGCATATCAATCAGCCGACCTGTTCGGCGGGGTCATGACCCCGCCCCAGACTGTAGAAAAACCCTGTCATTGCGAGGAGGGCGCAGCCCGACGTGGCAATCCGTTCTCCTAAATGTTACGTTTTTATCTGTAATTCCGTGGAAAATAGAACAATTTGAGAACGGATTCCTCGGCGCGCTGCGCTTGCTCGGAATGACATACTACTTTATCGACACGCTGCGGCGGGGTCATGACCCCGCCCTACGGATGGGGGGAGGGTGCGGCGGAAACCGTGGGGGATGGTAGAAAATGGTAATTATAACAATGGGGGTATTATTTAGATTCCGGGCGCATAGGCTTTAGCCGAAACGGAGGGATGATAATGGGCGAGGAACGGATCACAGCGGCGCACAGGCTGACCCTCAACGAGCGGAAATGCCTGACCATGACCGGAGTGGTGGAGGTATTGAGCTTTGAAGAGGACGGCGTGGTGCTGAAAACCGGACTGGGAACGCTGACAGTTCAGGGTCAGGGGCTGAAGCTGCGTACCCTGAACCCGGAGGGCGGTCAGGTGGAGGTAGTCGGAACGGTTACCGCCCTGATTTATGAGCAGCCCAGAGAGCAGGGCGGCTGGGCCCGCCGGCTGCTGAGGTGACCGCTCCGGCAGAGGCCGCCGCGCGGTTTGCCATTGGGCTGGCATTGGGCTGCGGACTTGGGCTTCTCTATGGCTTTTTACGCCCGCTACGCAAAAAAACATCCCTTCCGGCAGATCTGATTTTCGTGCTTGCGGCATTTTATGTTTGGCTGGTGGAGTGCTTTCAGGTGTGTCAGGGAGACATCCGGCTGGGCTACACCGCTTCCCTTGCCGTTGGGGCAGTCCTTTGGGAGGTTACACTGGGGCGGCTGCTTCGCACCCCCTTTCGGTTGTTTTGGGAGGGCTGCGCCCGGATGTGGGGGCTGGTTTTGCTTCCCGGAAGGAAGTTCATTAAATTTTTTTCCGTGTTATGCAAAAAAGTATTTGCATCTGCGAAAAAATGGGTTACAATAGGATGGAATAGACGGTCGCAAAGGCGTAAATCCAAAGGAGGACACCATGAGCCAGCCTACACAACGCAAGCGCAAGTACAAGATCGTGTTTTGCAAAGGGAATACTCTGACCAAGGTGGCACTTCTGGGAGTCATCGTACTGTCTATCGTGGCTTTGATCGCGATTCACGGAGCAATCAAGCAGGCAAAGGCCAAGGCAGACGCGCTGCAGCAGGCCGCACTGACGGAGGCTCTGGAGCGCGAGGAGCTGGAAAAGGACATCGCAGAGCTGGGCTCCGCCGACAGCGTGGAAAAAATCGCCGGTGAGGAGCTGGGGCTTGTAGACCCGGACAGCGTAGTTTTCGTCGAAGACGGCGAATAAAAAGTGAGGAACGAATCAATTATGGATTTGACGGTAGGGGCAATCCTTGAAGGCAAGGTCAAAACAATCACCAATTTCGGCGCGTTCGTGGCGTTGGAGGACAATAAGACAGGCATGGTACATATTTCTGAGGTGGCCAATGCCTATGTCAGTGATATCCGGCAGCATCTGACCGAGGGGCAGGATGTAAAGGTCATGGTCATCGGCTTGGACAGCGGAAAAATCAATCTGTCTATTAAGCGGCTGGAGGCCAAGCCCCAGACCGCACCCCGCAGAGAGCCACGGCAGGAGCAAAGTCATCCTCAAAGAACCGCGCCGCTGCCCCCCGCTGCACCCAAGTCAGCCGATCAGCTTTTCGAGGAAAGGCTGAAGGCGTTTATGACTGAGTCCGACAGCAAGATTTCCGGCATCCGTCAATATACCAATCACCGCACCAAAAGCAGAAGACGATAATAGGGGATGACCCCTCCGGCATGGGCTGCCTGCGCGGCAGCCCTGTTTTGCTTATTACAAAGAGGGTGTAGCTTTGAAAAATGTGGTCATTACCGGCGGCTCACGGGGTATCGGGGCGGCTGCGGTAGAACGGTTTGCCGCCCGGGGCGACCGGGTGTATTTTTTATATGAACGCAACCACGACGCTGCCATGGATTTGGCGCGGCGCACCGGAGCAACGCCCATTTGCTGCGATGTTTCCGACGGCGGCGCGGTGCGGGCGGTGTTTGACGCTCTGCCGCCGGTGGATATATTGATCCTTTGCGCCGGGATATCCCGGATGGGTCTGATGAGCCATACGGATGAGGCGCAGTGGGACAGGCTTTTCGCGGTGAATGTGAAGGGTGTTTATCACTGCGTCAACGCCGCGATGCCCGGCTTTCTGCAAAACCACAGCGGCTGCGTCATTACCGTAAGCTCCATGTGGGGGCAGGTGGGCGCGTCCTGTGAGGTCGCCTACTCCGCCACCAAGGGCGCGGTTATCGCCATGACCAAGGCTCTTGCCAAGGAGCTGGGCCCCAGCGGAATCCGGGTGAACTGTGTCGCGCCGGGTCTGATCCTGACGGATATGTGCGCCGAACTGGACGAGGATACCCTCGATGTCATTCGGGAGGATACGCCCGTGGGACGTTTGGGTGAGCCCGTGGATGTTGCCAAGGCCATGGAATATCTGGCGGAGGCGGAATTTGTCACCGGACACATCCTCAGTGTCAACGGCGGCTATGTGATTTAGGAGGACAGGCTATGAACATCTCAATCGGCTGTGACCACGGCGCGCTGGAGCTGAAGCAGGCTTTGGTGGCACGCTTGCAGGAGCAGGGGCATCAGGTGCTGGATTGCGGCACGCACACTCCCGCATCCTGCGATTATCCGGATCATGCGGAGGCGGCGGCACGGGCGGTGGCTGACGGACGCTGTGAACGGGGCATTGTGCTTTGCACCACCGGAATCGGTGTCAGCATCGTTGCCAACAAGGTCAAGGGTATCCGCTGCGCGCTGCTGTCGGATGTGATGTCCGCACGGATGACCCGGGAGCACAACGACACCAACATGATGGCAATCGGCGCGGGTGTGGTGGGCAGGCTGCTGGCTATGGAAATCGTGGATACATGGCTGGGTACGCCCTTTTCCGGCGACCCCCGGCATCAGCGCAGGATCGATAAGCTGATGGCGGTAGAAAATAAGTAAAAAACTGTCCCTGTGAAACCGTTTTGCCGGTTCACAGGGACAGTTTTTTCGGCACTCTGCGGCGCGGTCATGACCTCGCCCTACAGTGGATTAAATTACTTAAAATATCTCTCCAGCAGACCCTTCGGGGCTTTGGCCGGTCATTGTAATACCTTTGGGATGGTATTCACCACGGTTTGAAAATCAGCTTTTGTGGCGAGTTTGCATAGAAAGTAGCAAAAAATGCACATACCAATGGGGATGAATAGAGGAATAAGGCTGTCCAGCCCGGAAAAAATCGCGATAGCAATAAGAATCGCTTCCAGAAAAAGCGCGAAAGAGATAAAAAACGCCACGAATATCCGAACGGATTTGATTGGCCGCCCTGTCAAATGAAGAACGGTTCTTTCATCATATTGGGAAACGGAAATTGTAATTTCCGGTGTAAAAGAATTTCTGCGCCATGTAGAGCCAAAAACGGGTTTCATAAAATAACCGTCATCGGTTGAAGTGCTTGCGTATTTTATTTCGGATTCCCGAAGAAGTTTGTCAGTTAAGCGGTCCGGAAAGTCGGATTTTATAGGAGTATTTACGGTTATGGATGCCGTTTGGGAAAAATCAAGCTTAGGTAATGTATGGTTGCAGTTTTTACAGAACATTATCGCTCACTCCTTTACAACCTGAGTACCAAACAGCAGAAAATTGGGCCATTGCAAGCAAACCAGCAACTAAACCTCCTGGAATATATCCCAAAGCATCCATTGTATAGTCTATAAAGACACGAACAATGGCAGCAAGAATCAAACACCCAAGCCAGATTAACACCTTCACTTGATAGCCTCCTCCTTTTACACTAAAAGGAATATCCCCACATTGTTATTTTATCATTGAACGATTGCATTGTAAATAGCGCAATTTTGGGAGGCGAAAAATTTAAGGAAATCTTCCAGAATTGGACTTAAATAAAGGATGTGCACACTTTTCACACTTTTAATCCCACAGGCGGAAAAGGGTACACACGAAAGTACACATTTTGCCAGAAAAAATGGTGTTGTCTCACTAAGAAGGCAATTACAAATTTATAGTCGTAGGGACACCCCTCCGGGGTGTCCGCAGACTGTAGAAAAACCCTGTCATTGCGAGGAGGGCGCAGCCCGACATGGCAATCCGTTCTCCTAAATGTTACGTTTTTATCTGTAATTCCACAGAAAATCAAACAATTTGAGAACGGATTCCTCGGCGCGCTGCGCTTGCTCGGAATGACATACTACTTTATCGACACGCTGCGGCGCGGTCATGACCGCGCCCTACGAAAGGCAAAGCCGGTGGGAGCAAGAAACGAACATTTTACCGAACTCCCCCAGTCAGCTCCGCTGACAGCCCCCTCTTAAAAGCGGGGGCCAAGGGTGCGGAGGTAGGTTCGGGGGATTGCCACGGTCGCTTCGCTCCCTCGCAATGACAGGGTTTTTCTACAGCCTGGGGCGGGAGCAAGCCCCCGCCCTACAGTGGATTAAATTACTTAAAATATCTCTCCAGCAGACCCTTCAGGGCCTTGCCGTGGCGAGCTTATTTCATCTCAGCACTTAGTGCATCAATAAAAGCTTTTGCGTTGCCGAAATCGGCAAATTTATAGACAAACGAGTTGTATTCAAATTTGATGTAACGGTTAAAAACAAAGGAGCTGGATTTGAAAGCAGATACTCCGTGTAGGTCAATCTCGCAAATCTTACCGCCCAGATTTTGACTAAAATCAGTATCAAAAGCAGTAAGGATATGCCCGTTCAAGCACAGAATACATAGCCCAAATGAGCCGTTCGGAAGAGCCTTTGCGTTTGCGATAACTGCCATTTTTCGTGCGTCTATGAGGTTTTTTGTGTGCAGTGTTTCTAATAGTTCTTCAAACTTGGCCATGTTGCTGCCTCCTATTGTGATGAGATACCAATATTATATCACAAAAACCAGGTGAGGACAAGCCCCACCTGGTCAGGTAGTTATCTTACTTGAAGTACCGCTCCAGCAGACCCTTCAGGGCCTTGCCGTGACGGGCCTCGTCCCGGGCCATCTCGTGGACAGTGTCGTGGATGGCGTCCAGGCCGTTTTTCTTAGCGCAGATGGCCAAATCCGTCTTGCCCTGAGTGGCACCGAACTCGCAGTCTACACGCCATGCAAGATTCGCCTTGGTAGAACCGGTCATGTTGGGCTCTAAGGTGCTGCCCAGCAGCTCCGCGAACTTGGCGGCGTGCTCGGCTTCTTCATAAGCTGCCTTCTCCCAGTACAGACCAATCTCGGGGTAGCCCTCACGGTGGGCGATCCGTGCCATGCACAGGTACATACCCACCTCGCTGCACTCGCCCTCAAAATTCGCCTTGAGCTGCTCCAGAATATACGCCTTATCCTCGGCGGAAATATCGGGGTTATTGGCGACGGTCTTTTCATAAATGCCGAACTCATGCTCAGCCGCCAGCTTCATCTCGCCCTTCTGCTCCACAAACTTGGAAGCGGGAACCTTGCAAACGGGGCAGCGGAAATCATCCGCCAGCTCCTCGGCAGTGTGAACGTAACCACAGACAGAACAAACAAACTTTTTCATAAATATTTCCTCCAGTTAATATAATTATTTCGGATAACACCGGCTGCACACGCCGGTAAAGGTGAGCTGACACAAATCCACCGCGCCGCCCACCTGAGCAGCCGCCTGGCTGCTAAGAGTACCGGGGACTTCCATCTCGGGTAGGTCAATCACCGCGTCACAGCGGCTGCAAATGAAATGCACATGTGGGGCGGTATTGCCGTCAAACCGCTCCACACCGTTCACCGTCCCAAGGCTGGATATCATGCCCTTCTGCTTAAACAGTGCCAGATTGCGGTAAACCGTGGCGAGGGAAATGTCCTCACGCTCCTGCCGGAGCTGCCCGTAGACCCAATCCGCGGAGGGATGGACATCCGTCGCTTTGACGCAATGCAAGATCGCGTCCCTTTTTCTAAAATGCTTTACGGTCGGCTCCATAGACACCTCCTTTTTGAGCACGCCTCTTGTTTACAGCCATATGATAACACATGAAAATCAATTTGTCAATAAGAATTATTCTCATTTAGAGAAAATTATTTTGGATTTTTTTGCTTTCCGTTTGCTTGGTGGCGAGGGAAGGGCGGATTTCTCGGCTGCGCTGGGAATCATTTTTATAATAATGCGGCACGCATGAAATGCGTGCCCTACGATTTTTCAATTATCCGCGAAGCGGATACCACAGCTTTTCTCTGCACAAAAAAAGTGGTGTCATTCCGAGGGAGCGAAGCGACCGTGGGAATCTCAATGAAAA
>CAZAOL010000050.1:0-9709 GCA_964486785.1 uncultured Oscillospiraceae bacterium | reverse complement strand
TTGAGATTCCCACGGTCGCTTCGCTCCCTCGGAATGACATACTAAGTTTTTTGACTGTCTGAAGGCTTGCCGACCGGCCAGCCTTTTCGTATCATTTATTTAATCTTTTCACTGCCATGCGGCGAATATCATCATTGCTGTCATACAGACATTCTTCCAACATTTCTTTTGTCAGCATCCGGTGTCTGGACATGTATACCAGCGCAGATTCCCGGCAACAAGAGCATGGATTATATTCGTACAGCAGTGGAAGCAGGTGCTTCGGATGTGGGATGCCGCTGTCTTTGTGAAATGCCCGGTAGGTATCCCATCCAGCCGTGTGAACTCCATCCCAGTCTTTTTCATCGATCAGCTCACGCATAAGATCTTCTAACAATTTCGCATCCTGTGGCACATAGTTTGTCACTAGCAGAGCAAAGTTCTCCGGTGTGCGGATTGCGCTTGCGGCATTATTTAGAGCAAAGACCCGCACAGCAGGATGCCGAATATTCTCCAAAGCCCGCCACGCTGTATTTTGCAATTCGCCGCAATCAGAGTCGGTATCTTCGATAATGATCTGCGGATCATCGGGATAGGGACACCACGTAAATGCCTTCAGAGCTTCCGCACGCGCTCCCGGCTGCGTCTGCTCCCGGTATGCAAGGGCGTACCGCTCCACGGTTTCCTTGTCTGCCTTTTTCGCAAGCCAACGCGAAAGTAGAACACCTGTCCGTTTTTCCTGTGGATCAGCCTTTCTCTGCTCCCACAGGTTTTCCCGCACAGCGATATTTGCCTGTTCTCTTTGCAGGAAGCAAGCAATGTTTTCATCCTTTCGGGCCGCACGTTCCATCGTTTTTCTGTACTGACTGCTCTTAGATTCAAAAAACCACGCGAAATCCCCATCGTCCATGTATCTCTTTTCCCGGTACAGGCGACCAAAATCTCCTGCAACACGGAGAGAAGATGTACTGTCAACTGTCAGCACCAAGCCCAGATGCTCCAAATCCCACAGTTCATGGAACATCCGGTTCGTTCTGCGTTTGCGTGCAAACATGATTGCAAGGATCTCCTGATACTTTTCTTCCACAGCCTGCCAGGCGGATTCATATCCGTCCTGTGCGAAGAACATAAGCAGTTCGATCAAATGCAGCAAGTCCCAGCCCCCATTGGGACGGTACTTCTTCAAGGCCTCTGCCGCCGCATTGATAAAAGTCTCTTTGTCTGGATAGATATTTGCCATGGTGTAGATATACCATGCCCGTGTCCCCTCACTTTGGGCATCATAGGCAATATTTCTCTTGCATGCCCACAGAACGATATCACGGTATTTCTCCGGCTCTTGCCTAACGGCGATCACGCACCGGCCAAGCCCGCGAAGCATCGCGGCTTTGAATTCTTTTCTTGTCATATTTCCTCCGGTAAAATTCTTATTTTGCCGGACACCCTCCGGCGGTTTCCTGCGTATTGTGTTCAAGCATAGAAAACACCTCCTAAAAATCCTTTAATTTGATTGTAGCATACAAAAACGCACACCGCAACCGTTTTGGTTGCGATGCATTTCAAAATAATGTGTTATCCAACTGCTTTGCGTCTAACTTAGGATCTGCTTGGATATTTGAATATTCTACATACTAATGATTCTTTTGGCGTTACGGTGGGGCATACAAAAGAACAGGATATGCCGCCCCCATAAGTACCCGTTCCTATTTTGCCCATCCCGCAAACCGTTGGACAAGAAAAAGCGGCGTTGACTATGGAATGATCGATATGCTGTTTAGTGATTTATATTGACAAAAGGCTTGCCGACTGGCAAGTCTTTTGTCGTTAGAATAAGGTTGTAATCCAACAAATAACCGCCACTGTGCCATACGCAATGGCAAACATCTTCGCGCCGACACCGAGAACAAAGCCCTCTGCGTGTGTCAAGTTAGAACCCATTACTTCGTGTTCCATTAGAACCCTTTTGTTTACAGAATATTTAAGCAAAATAAATGTGTTGTAGTATAATAATTAAAAGGAAGTGACATTATGGAAAAGATTTTGGAACAACTACGAAAAGAAGCGCGTGGCATTGTTAATACCACAGCTCACTTTATGAACCTTGCCGCGAACTACATGGCAGAAGAAAACATTGAAGCAGCAAGAGCTTGCTTGCTTTTATTATGTGAAAGCTGCGATAATTACGAAGATAGTATAGAATGGAATGGGCTGACAGAACAATGGCGACGCTATCGTTACCTTGTGGCGGACCTGGTTTCTCCTTCTGTAAAGATTATGCCCACCAAACCGCTTTCGCCTGCAGAATGTACTATGCAAATTACAGACATTTTATCATTGCCTGATGATGAGATTTTAAGCGCGTTATCTAATCATTTAGGAGAACTAAGTGGTAATGGCGATGCGCTTAGTGGTTTAAACAAATGGGAGCGCACCGTTTACTATGTTGACGAATTGTGTGTCGAGGTAAATTCCGGCGGTTTTGATAGTTACCTCTACTATCACGGAACACATTTTGGAAAAGCCTATACTGCATTAGAAGATATCGCCGCCCTTGGGATGCTACCTATTCTTGACGACGTCAGAAATAAATTTCCTAAACATCGCATCCCCAATAATGAGGACGCTTTGCAAAATGAAATGGATATTTTAGAGGAAAAAGGCATAGATTTTGATTCCGAAGATGAATATTTCTATTCTGTGGGAGAAAAAGAATTACTAAATCGTTTACTATTCTACGTTAAAGAAAACCAACAACATTTACGATAAAAAATCGGCACCGAATCATCGGTGCCGATTTATCATATTGTCTGCATTATCCAATAAATAACCCCATAAATCACGCTTGCCACCGTGCCGTAGACGATGACGGGACCTGCGATTGTAAACATCTTCGCGCCAACCCCAAGAATAAACCCCTCGGTTTTGAATTCTACCGCCGGGGCGGCGATGGAGTTGGCAAAGCCTGTGATTGGGACAAGTGTTCCCGCACCGGCGTATTTTGCGATGTTATCATACAGGCTCAGTCCGGTGAGTAAAGCGGATAACGCCACCAGCGTCATCGATGTCGCCGTGCCGGCATCCTCTTGAGAAAGCCCCAAATATTCATATCCGTTCAAAATCAACTGCCCCAGCGTACAAATCAAGCCGCCAATGACGAACGCGCCGATACAATCCCTCCAAATGGGTGACTTTGGTGCCATGTCCTTAACCAGCTTTGCGTATTCCTTTTCCGTCATGTACATCCCTCCGAAGATAGTATTACCTTTTCTCCGAAGAAAATTCTAAAACCCCTTCTGAGCGATAAAGCTCAGAACTGATTGTAAATAAACTGAGAAGAATCAAAGCCGATGCCGTACGCGCCGAACACCAGAATAACGATCAAAAGCACTGCCATCAGGCTGTAAAACGCCACAGAGCGTCCATACAGCGCGTCCCGGACACTGCCGTGCTTGCGCTTAAACAGACTGATTGCCAGCACCGTGCCAAGACAAACAGCCAGCAGAATGTAGTCCGCCAAACCGATACCAATCTGCAGCAGCGAGCCATCGAAGAAAATCCTTACATCGAACCGGGTAATCATCCCCCACAGCTTTTGGAAGGTCAGCGGCACATCCCGATAGCAGTCGAACATACGAATCGCGCTCATCAGCAGGAAGGTACGAAGGATTTGGAACACTTCATAAGGCCGCTTTCCCCTCACCGGGAAACGGGCATGAAACCGCGCGTACAGCGGCTCCAGCTCCTGAGAGACCATGATCACTACCCAGTTAGCCAGACCCCAAACGATAAAATTCCATGCCGCGCCGTGCCAAATGCCGGTGGTAAACCACACCACAAAGCTGGACAGGTACACCGTGACCCGTTTACCTACCGCCTTACCCAAATGCTCCCGCGACCATTTCGACAGCTTCAGCATGGGCTTACACACAGAAATGGGATAAAAAATGTAATCAGTAAACCATGTGCCCATGGTGATATGCCAGCGATTCCAGTATTCCTTGATATTTTTGGAGAAATAGGGTAGATCAAAGTTCTCCGCCAACCGGATCCCCATCATTTCCGCAATGCCGATGGTGATATCGATACCGCCGGTAAAATCGCAGTAAAGCTGAAAGGCATAGAATACCATAGCCACCAGCACATACGCGCCGTCATAGCTCATAAACCGGCCGTCAACGGTCTGCCCGTTGATCAGCGTCAGCACGCCGGTCAAAAGCCGATCCGCAATCACCAGCTTTTTGAAATACCCCCACAGCACACGCATCAGGCCGTAGGATACCGTCTTCCTTTGGAAGCTGTGGGGCTCATACAGGGTCTTGCTCAAATCGCCGTAACGGCTGATTGGGCCCTGAGCCATCTGTGGGAAGAAGGAAACAAACAATGCCAGCTTGAAAAGATTCCGCTGGATCTCCTGCTTGCCCCGGTACACATCGATCACATAGCCTACTGTCTGGAATGTGTAATAGGAAATACCCATTGGGACGATCATATCCACCAGCGCAAGCTTATCGTCACCGGACAGGAAGCCGTTAATGTTTTCTATGATGAAATTTGTATACTTGGTGACCGCAAGGATGCCCAGATCTACCAGCAGAAAAGCCAGCAGCAGTCCCCATTTTTTAGACTTGATCTTAGCTTTATAGGCTTTTTTCTGCTCTCTGTCCAGCTCCGCCTTGTGCGCCGTCAGGTAGGCATCCTGAGTTTGATCCAAACGACCCAAAAGCAGTGTAGCGGCATAGGCACTGACAGTCGTCACACCTACAAAAATCAAATACCGCGGGTCTGCGCACCAGTAAAAGAAGTAGCTTGCCACCAACAGCAGCGGCCACTGCGCCTTTTTCGGGACAAGATAATACAGCCCCACGACCACCGCCATAAAGACGATGAACTCAAAGGAAGTAAACAGCATAACTTAGTCTTCTTCCAGCCGGCTGATCAAATCATACAGTGCCTGGGCGGAGTTGAAATTCGCGGGAACGATCTCCTCGGCAGGAATCACCACATCAAACTCCTCGTTGATCTCAGAGATAATGGTGATGATGTCGAAGGAATCCAAAATCTTATCATCAATCAAGGTGTCACAACTCTCGAAATCCACCTCAGGATGAAGATTTTCCAAAATTTCGATTAGTGTATTCATAATGATTTCTCCTTCTTCTCGGCTTCAAACCGATTCTTCAGTGCCACACGGTCCAGCTTTCCGTTGGCGGTAAGGGGCATGGTGTCCAGACGGATTACCTTGTTGGGAATCATATACCGGGGAAGCTTCTCCCGCAGGATGGTCACCAATGCTTTCGACTCCATATCCCCCACATAATACAGCACGATTTTGTCCGTACCCTTATCGTAGATACAGCAGCAAATGCGGATCTCAGGAATCATATTCACATTGACCTCGATTTCTCCCAGCTCAATGCGGTGACCCATGTGCTTGATTTGATAATCCTTGCGGGAAACGAAGACCAGCTCTCCCCTGTCGTTCCACTTACCCAGATCACCGGTGCGGTAGATCAACTCAGGATAACGGTCATTTAAGGGATTTTGAACAAAAACTTCATTGGTCTTTGGAAAATTATGGTAATAGCCCAAGGTCAGGCAAGTGCCGCAGATGCAGATCTCGCCCACCTGACCGGGCTGCGCCAGCCGGTTTTCCTCCGTCAACAGCAGAATTCGGGTATTGTGGAAGGGTCTGCCTACAGGAATCGCCTCATCCAGCTCAAAATCCCGGTCTACATGGTAATAGCAGCTCATGCCGGTGCACTCGGTTGGGCCGTAAAGATTTGTAAACCTTGCCTCCGGCAGTGCCTCCCGCCACAGCTTGAACTGCTTGATGGGGAACACCTCCGAGCCAAAGGCAATTGTGTGCAAATATTCCGGTTTTACCTTCTCAAAGGTCTTAAGGGACGAGATCATGGTCAGCGCGGATACCACCCAGCACACCGTGTTCACCTTATGCTCGTTCAAATATTCCACCAGCTTGATGGGGAACATGAACAGACTGTGGGGTACGATATAGGTGGTCGCGCCAAACTTGATGGTGGGATACAGCTCCTTCAAGCAGGCATCAAAATACAGCGGTGCCTGATTGGCAAACACCGTATTCTCGTTAAAGCCCAGCGTCAGAGACAGATTTTCCACATAGTCGATTACAGACCGGTGGCACGCCACCACGCCCTTGGGCACGCCGGTAGAGCCGGAGGTGAACACGATATAAATAGGATCCGTATCCAATTGCCGGTCACGGATGTCCGCCAAGACCGCTTCGTCAACAGAAGCTTGGGTGACCTCATCATAAATCAGGGTCTCCCCTTCAAAATCGAAGGTCTTCCCCAGCTCTACGGTGGTACTGTCACACAGCATGACCCGGGGCTTCAAATTATCAAAAATCAGTTCAATCCGGAAACGGGGCATCTCCTCGTCAATGGGCACATAGTAGCAGCCGCCGTAGACGCAGCCGAAAAACGCCGGAACGCACTTCGGGTGCTTTCGCATAAACACCACCACAGGCTCATTCTCGTAGCCCTTCGCCGCCAAATAGCTGCCGATGGCACGGCTGTCACGGTACACCTCCGCGAAGCTGAGCCCCTCCTGCCCATCGGAAAAAGCCAGCTTATCCGGCACACGAAGGACAGTCTTCTCCAGATATTCCAATACATTGGTCTGCTGCATATTGTTTTACTCCTTAAACGGGACGAATAGCTTATCAAATTCCGGCTTAACCGGCTTTCCACAGGCCAGCACGGACTCCTTCGCCAATACATCGAGAACATCCAAGATCCCAGTCCCCAAATCCTGCTGTTTTTTCAGGAGGGAAAGCTCCGTGCAGCCCAAAATGACCACCTCCGCTCCGGCGCAGCGCAGGGAATCACGGATTTGGGCGAACAGCTCCATATCCGCCGGAAGTCCGGCTTTGATTTGATTGTAGATCAGTGCCATAACGCCCTGCTGTGCCTGCCCATCCGGCAGAACAGTTTCCAGTCCTGCCTGCTCCAGCTTCTGCTGGAAGATACCGCTTTGCACCGTCCCGTCGGTGGCCATCAGTCCAACCCGGCGAATCCCCTGCCCACGAAGCAGAGCAACGGTACGCTCAATCGCGTGGATCATCGGAAGGCCGATTTCCGTCTGAAGCCGCTCATGGAAGTAGTGCGCCGTCACACAGGGCGTGGCAATTACCTCCGCCCCAAGTCGCCTAAGCTCTTTGCCGAGGGAGATCATCGGCTGACCGGGATCTTCCTGACTGTCTCCCATGATATAAGCCGTGCGATCGGGAATGGTGGGGATGTTCATTATAATGATTTCCGGGTGATCCTGATCGCGTTTTGCATCCGTCATGCGGACCACCAATTCTAAATAATAGGCCGTTGCCATAGGCCCAAGTCCGCCAAGGACACCTAAACGCATTCTCTCACCTCTTTAATCCAAAATCTTCCCGTTGGCATAGTCCACAAGGTGTTGTACCGATTCGGTGGCGCGTTCGGGGTATAGATCGCTGTTGAAATTATGGCTGTCGCGGTTCTGTACGGAGTACGCCTCCAGCTCCGCATCCGTGTTCATAAAGAAGAAACCCGGATTGTTGCGGGGCGTACAGTCCACATGATACCAGCCGTCACCCAAATTGATCAGACTCCAGTAGTGCTCCGAGTGGGTGGTATCCTCTTTGACGATATCTATATTTTCAATTTCCGCCACATCAAACAGAGCCTTTGCGGCGGCAAAATAATTGTAGCAATCGCCGGAGTATTGGGTAAATGCCTGATGCGCCGCGCCGGTCCAGCTAGACTTATCCGAGGTGCCGACATAGCCGATATTCAGGCTCACCCACTTGTAGATGGCGAACGCCACCTCCATATCGCTCATATCCTCTGTGGTGATGCCGTCAAGCACAGTCCGTGCCAAATCATACACCACATCTACATCCACATAGCTGTCCGGCTTATCCTGAAGAATAATGTTGCAGGATATTTTTGTCTCATTTCCGGCAGCATCCGTTGCCACATAGACGATTGGGTAAGTGCCCGCCTTGGTCGTATCCACAGAATCCCGTTCCACATCCAAGGTCACGCTGCCGCTGTCGTCCGTGGCCGCGATTTCGGTATAGGCGTTGCCTTCAAAGTCGGTGTATGCTCCGGTGTAGATGATATTATCCCCTACAAAGAACATCCGATCCGAAACTCCCTCAATTACCGGCGGGACTTCATCAGAGAAGAAGGTCACCTTCACGTTAATGATAGAGGTATTGCCCGCCGTATCCGTCAACATTACCTGTGCCACAGACTCACCGGCGACGGTATAATCCGGCTCTTTCTGATAGCTGGCGGTAACATGACCCACATCCTGCACATTGGTCACAAGGAACTCAGGGGCAGGAAGAATTCCAACATCCATGGTCATTTCAAACGGGTCGGCCTTGGGCGCGACGGTGTCACGAACGTGCATGACCGTAGAGAAGGGCTTGCCGTCCACGTAAATCTCCAGCTCGTAATCTCCCTCCTGCTTCAAATCAATGCCGGACATATTGGTTTTGAAATAGATCGACCGCCCGGAAAGCAGCTCCTGAGATACCAAAAACTGCTCCGGAGTAACCACAGAGCCCGCTTCCACAGTCAGCTCATCCAGCAGCGGGTTGTAGCGCAAAATAAAAACAAAGCCCAAAACGCACAGCACCAGCACAGAAGCAAGCACCCAGCACAGCGCAGAAAGAATCTTTCTGCGTTTTTGTGCCTGCTGAGCCGCCTTTCGCCGTGCAGCGATATCGGCTGAACGATTCATATCCTGTCCTTCCATAACTTGCCTCCCGGAGAATATACATAAAATCTCTTTTAGGGCATAAGCCCACATATTACGAAATATTATATCACGGACAAAATCCACTGTCAATCACTCTGCATCTGACACCCTATTTTCTCCAGTCAGCAAAAACAAATTCCCATTCCCCTACTTGCGTAAAAAAACGGGCCGGAGAAGCTCTCCGACCCGGTTGTGTGGCTTTACAGATTGTAATACAGGTCAAACTCCGCAGGATGGGGAATCGCAGCCATCTGACGGCACTCCGCCCGCTTATTGCGGATAAAGTTGGTCAGCAGCTCCTCAGGGAACACGCCGCCGGCGGTGAGATAGTCGTGGTCTGCCTCCAACGCATCCAGTGCCTCCTCCAGCGAGGTGGGCAGATGATGCAGCTTTGCCTTCTCCTCATCGCTGAGATGGTAAAGGTTCATATCGTAGGGGCCCCAGCCGTTGGCGTGGGGATCGATTTTATTCTTCACGCCGTCCAGACCCGCCATCAGGATGGCAGCGTAGCAGAAATAGGGGTTGCAGGTAGCATCAGGATTCCGCAGCTCAAAGCGACGCTTATTGGGGCTCTTGGCGTAGGCCGGAATACGGATGACCGCGCTGCGGTTGGAGGTGGCGTAGCCCACCGTGACCGGGGCTTCGAAGCCGGGCACCAGCCGCTTAAAGGAGTTGGTGCTGGGGTTGGTCAACGCGCAAAGAGAGGCAATGTGCTTAAGCAGACCGCCCATGAAATAGTGGGCCGTTTCGCTCAGATGAGCATAGCCGTCGTCATCGGAGAATACGGGCTGTCCATCCTTCAGCAGCAGCATATGCACGTGCATACCGGAGCCTGCCTCGCCGTAAATGGGTTTCGGCATAAAGGTCGCCGTCTTTCCGTATTTCAATGCGGTGTTGTGGATGATATACTTGATCATCATGGTGGCATCGGACATATGCACCA
>CAZAOL010000049.1:0-10020 GCA_964486785.1 uncultured Oscillospiraceae bacterium | reverse complement strand
GGTCATATCCTCCATCATGCGGATCATAGTGGGATCGTCATGCCCCAGCATATCCAGCTTCAGCAAATTCTCCTCCATGGAATGATACTCAAAATGGGTGGTGATTTGATCGGATTTGGGATCGTCCGCCGGATGCTGCACCGGACAGAAATCCCAGATTTCATTTTCCTGTGGAATGACCACCAGACCGCCGGGATGCTGCCCCGTAGTCCGGCGCACGCCCACACAGCCGGAGGCCAGCCGTCCCATCTCGGAAGAAACAACGGTTTTTCCCCGTTCCTCCATGTACTTTTTCACATAGCCAAAGGCCGTCTTATCCGCCACCGTACCAATGGTGCCTGCGCGGAAAACATGGCTTTTTCCGAACATTTCCGTACAGTAGGCATGGGCGCGTGCCTGATACTCGCCGGAGAAATTCAGGTCGATATCCGGCACCTTATCGCCGCCAAAACCAAGGAAGGTTTCAAAGGGAATATTAAAGCCGTCCTTTTCAAGTGCTGTCCCGCATTGGGGGCAGTTGGCATCCGGCAGATCCGCGCCGCAGTTGATGCCCTTGGGGATATCCAAAACCGTATGCTTACACGCCGGGTTCGGGCAGCGGTAATGGGGCGGGAAGGAATTAACCTCCGTAATGCCCGACAAATACGCCACGATGGAAGATCCTACCGATCCGCGGGAGCCCACCAGATAGCCGTTTTCCAGAGAATTCTGCACCAGCTTCTGTGCCGACATATAAATCACGTCATAGTGGCAATTGATGATATCATTCAGCTCCGTGTCCACACGCTTGGCAAACAGCTCCGGGGGATTCTCTCCGTAGAGCTTTTCAAACTTCCCGTAAACCAAAGCCTTCAGATCCTCCACAGAGTTCTCAATGGAGGGAGCGAATAAATTGTGGGGCACGGGCCGGACAATCTCGCACATATCCGCAATCTGATTGGGGACTGTGACGACCACCTCTTTTGCTTTTTCTTCTCCTAAATAGCTGAACTCCGCCAGCATTTCATCGGTAGTACGGAAGTACAGCGGGTTGGCCTTATCCGCATCGTCAAAGCCCTTGGTAGCAAGCAGGATATGCCGAAAAATTTCATCCTCGGGATTCAGGAAATGGACATCTCCCGTGGCCGCAACAGGCTTGCCCATACGCTGGCCAAGCCGGACGATGGCACGGTTGTAATCCCGAATATCCTCATCGGTCTGCGCGGGATACTTCTCGCTTTCCAGCATGAACCGGTTGTTGGAAACAGGCTGGATTTCCAGATAGTCATAGAATGAGGCGATCCGTTCCACCTCATCATCGGCAGAACCGAAAATCACTTCCTGATAAACCTCATTGACCTCACAGGCAGAGCCGATAATCAGCCCCTCCCGCAGCTTCAAAAGCTGGGATTTCAGGATCCGCGGCTTCTGTTTGAAATATTTTAGGTTAGAATCGGAAATCAGGTGGTAAAGATTGCGCAGACCGACCTGATTTTTAGCGAAAAGAATAATGTGCTGAGCGTGACGGCTGTCCGCCCGATGTGCCATTCGCAGCGGGATCATCGCCGGATTGATTTCCTGCAAGCGATGGATTCCCATGCCCTCCAGCCGATGGAACAGCTCGGCAAAAATCCTACCGCAGATAACGGCATCGTCCGCTGCCCGGTGGTGGTCAAAATCTCCCAAATCAAATTCCTGCGCCACCACATCCAGCTTGTACCGGTTGAGCTTAGGCAAAAGATTCTGAGACAGAATCAGGGTATCCACCGCAGTCAGCTCAAAAGTCAACCCCTGACGCTGACATTCCTGTGTCACAAAAGCGCAGTCAAACCGGGCGTTATGAGCCACCAGCGGTCGGTTGCCGATAAATTCCAACAATTTTGGGAGCACCTGTTCGATAGCGGGCGCGCCGCGAAGCATATCGTCGGTAATGCCGGTCAACTCGCTGACCTCCCGGCTCAGCCGCCGTCCGGGGTCTACGAAGGTTTGGAAGCGGTCAAGCTCCCGTCCCTGTTTCATGAGAACCGCGCCGATTTCGATGATCTTATCGTTGCGGGGCATCAAGCCGGTGGTTTCCAAATCAAAAGCGACATACTCGCCGTCGATATCGATATCCCCCGGACCACGTACCGCAACACGGTCATCTACATCGTTGATGTAATAGCCCTCGCAGCCGTACAGAATCTTGATGGTATCTTCTGTGCCGGCAACCTTGGGCGCGCCCTTCCAATCCTCTACCACATGAAGCGCGTCCGTAAAGGACTGTACACAGCCGTGGTCGGTAATCGCTATGGCCTTATGTCCCCATGCCGCCGCCTGTTTGATTGCCGCTTTCGTGCCTGTCAGGGCGTCCATGCTGCTCATAACCGTGTGCATATGGAGCTCCACACGCTTCTCCCCCGCCTCCATATCCAGCCTCCGGGCCATAGAACCGGGGGCAATCGCGTTGGGCTTGAGCACCATTTCATTGGTATAATTGTCTATCATCAGCCGTCCGGTGACCCGAACCACAGAACCCACCTTAATCTCCTTCAGAATCGGCTCAGCCTCCTTCCGCTCAAGGAAACGGCTGACCCGAATGGAGGAGGTGTTGTCTGTGATGTCAAACTTTATCACCACCGCATTCCGCTTGGGAAGCTCTTTGTGATCGACAGCAAAAACCTTACCCTCCACAATGACATTGCCCATATTCAGGTCAATGTCCTTCATGGGAACTGCCGGCCCCCGGAAGGGCTTTCCGAATATTGTATCCGAAGACGCCGGAGCTGGGTTATTTTTGCGGACATTGGCCTGCGCTGGGAAGCTCCCGCTCCCGCAGGGACTGTCCTCTACCAAGCCGTGCCTGATTTTTTCAAGGGCATCAAAGAGCTCTTGTCCCTCCAAAGCCTGACCGGCATGGATATGAATCTGAACCTTGGTATCAAATCGCGCGCTGAGAGCCGCTGCCACCTTGACGGCGGACTCCTCCAGCTCTTTTTTTCCATTGGCCTTCAAGTGCACGGTCAGGGAGCTTCCCTCCCATTGCCAGGCCGCTCCTGCCAAGGAACCGCGAGCCATGGAATTCTCTCTGACGAATAAATCCCGCAGCTCCTCCGGCTCGATTTTTTGGAGCTGATCTGCCGGATGGCAGCAGCAGAGTGTCACCTTCCGCAGCGCATACAATTCAGCCAAGGCAGATTCCGCAGAGGATAAGCACCGAACCGGTATATATTCAGTTGAAAAAAGTCCCACATGGATATATCTTGCCACCTGATCCATTTCTGCGGATACCACTTGTGTCTGAGAAAGGGCAAGCCGCAGCGGCTGGGGCGGATCATAATCCGGGAACATCGAAAAGAACAATACTTTGTCGGACATAAAACCTCTGATAAAATCAAATCCTACATTGCTTCAATGCGCTCCAAAAGGGCGGGCAAAAGCTGGTCATAGGGCAGCTTCTCAATCTGCTGTCCCTTTTCAAACAGCATCCCCCAGCCATCACCGCCGGCGATGCCAATGTCTGCCTCCCGGGCTTCTCCCGGGCCGTTGACTACACAGCCCATAACCGCCACGGTGATGGGCTTTTTGCAATCCTTCAATGCCTCGTCCACCTTATTTACCAAGGTGAACAAATCAATTCTGGCTCTTCCGCAGGTGGGACAGGAGATAATATTCACGCCCTCCTTGCGCAGGCCTGCGGCCTTAAGGATATCTTTGGCGGCATAAACCTCCTCCACCGGGTCATCCGTCAGGCTGACACGGATGGTATCGCCGATGCCATCCAGCAGCAGCGCGCCGATACCCATGGCGGACTTCATCAGCCCCTGACGAACAGGGCCCGTTTCGGTAACGCCAATATGAATGGGATAGTCACACTTGGAGCGGAACAGCCGTGCCGCCGCTACCATGGTAGGAACGTTGGATGATTTCATGGAGACACAGCTATCGTAAAAACCGTATTTCTCCAGCAGCTCCAAATGACCGAACGCGCTTTCCACCAGTGCTTCCGCGGTGGGATGTCCGTATTTTTCCAACAGCTTTTTCTCTAAGCTGCCGCCGTTAACGCCAATGCGGATAGGAATCTTCCGCTCCTTGCATACATCTACAACAGCCTGCACCCGGTCCTCACCGCCGATATTGCCGGGATTGATCCGGATCTTCGCCGCGCCGCCTTCCGCGGCGGCAATGGCAAGCTGATAGTCAAAATGGATATCCGCTACCAGCGGCACAGGACTTTCCTTGCAAATCTCAGCAAACCCCCGTGCGCCTTCCATATTCGGCACAGCAAGACGTACAATTTGACATCCCGCCGCTGCCAGTTGGCGGATCTGCGCCAAAGAGCCTTCTACGTCAGTAGTCTGTGTAGTCAGCATAGACTGGATGACCACAGGCGCGCCGCCGCCAATCTGTACGCCGCCTACATTTATGCTTCTAGTCATATATGTTACCCCTTGAAAATAAACAGAATATCCTTAAACATAATTACAGCCATCAGACCCAGCAGCAAGATCATACCTGCCGCATGGATATAGCCCTCATATTTGGGATTGATCTTTTTCTTTGTAACCGCTTCAATGGCGGTGGTCAAAAGCAGTGCTACCACACGTCCACCGTCCAAAGCCGGCAGCGGCAGCAGATTCATTACCGCCAAATTCACTGCAAGAAAACCGCCAAACCAGAGCATATTCAGTACCGCATCCATGGCGGTGGGAGATTCCGCCGCCACATCGGACATCATATCTACAATACCCACCGGACCGGACAAATCCTGAAAACTGGCCTTTCCGCTCAGCAACATCTGCAAGCTCAATCTCACATTTCGGACGCTGTCCAGCGTATTGTTCCAGCCATAAGCGACCTTGTCGAAAAAGGAAGCATCCTTCACGGTAAAGCTAAAACCATAGCGTAAGGAGGTCGTTCCGTCCTCCTCCACAAATTCCTTCTTTTCCATAAGGAAATCGTCCAAAACCACTTTTTCTCCGTCCCGGCGCACCACAAGGTCATGGACATCTCCTCCGTTGAGATACATGATGGTGGAGAAATCTCCCTGAATGTAGATTTTTTCTCCGTCCACCTCCAGAATCTCATCGCCCACCTGTAGACCTCCCTCTCCGTTGAGGGTGCAGCCCGGCTCAAATCCAGAGATTATCGGAAGAGCGACCCGCTGCGCCGGCAGGTACACGAGAACAAAAATCAGCAATCCGATCAGGAAATTCATGGCAGCACCGGCGACCAAAATAATCAGCCGCTTCCACCATTTGGCATTGTGGAAGGAGCGGGGATTGTCCGATGCCTCATCCTCACCTTCCATGGCGCAATAGCCGCCGATAGGAATACAGCGAATAGAGTAAAGAGTTTCTCCCACTTTCTTTTTAAAAATGGCAGGCCCCATAAACATAGCAAATTCATTAACCTGAACTCCGGATGCCTTGGCAGCAATAAAATGGCCAAGCTCATGAACGAAAATCAGGATGCTGAAAATCAAAATCGCAAAAACAATAGACATAATCTTCCTCGCAATTATCAGGCATTTCTACGCACGGATTCCCGTGCAAGGCGGTCGGCCTCCAAAATATCCTCCAAGTTGGGATTGTCAATCTGCGGTACTTCCTCCACAGCCCTGCGAACCAGCTCATAGATATCGTAAAAGCCGATCTTATCCCCAAGGAACAAGGCCACCGCTTCTTCGTTCGCGCCATTCATCACCGCGCAGGCTGTTCCCCCCATGGCGGCGCACTTCCGCGCCAATGCCAGACAAGGAAAATTATCCATATCCGGCTGACTGAAGGTCAGTGCTCCACAGCGGCACAGATTCAGCCCCTCTACAGGGCAGTTTGTTCGCTGGGGATAGGTCAGGGCAAGCTGGATCGGAAGCCGCATATCCGGCGCGCCAAGCTGCGCCATCACCGCACCGTCTACCAGCTCCACCATGCTGTGCACTATGCTTTGCCGGTGGATCACCACATCCACCTGCTCCACGCTCATGCGATACAGCCGCATAGCTTCGATCACCTCAAGCCCCTTGTTCATCAAGGTAGCACAGTCAATGGTGATCTTCGCGCCCATCTTCCAGTTGGGGTGCTTCAGGGCGTCTGCCTTGGTCACCTCAGCAAGCTGCTCACGGCTCATACCGAAGAACGGACCACCGGAGCAGGTCAAAATCAGCCGCTTGACCTCTTTTTTGTCCTTCACACCCATGAGACACTGAAAAATCGCGGAGTGTTCCGAATCCACAGGGATGATTTCCACGCCGTATTTGTCTGCCTCCGCCATCACCAGCTCTCCGGCGCAAACCAAGGTTTCCTTGTTCGCAAGACCGATACGCTTGCCTGCCCGGATTGCAGCCAATGTGGGCTTCAAGCCGACCATGCCTACCACCGCTGTGATCACACAGTCCGCCTGCTCCATGGATGCGGCCTCTATCAGACCTTCCTCGCCCCACGCCACACGGATGGGCAAATCCAAAATCTGCTGCGCGAGAGATGCCGCGGCCTCTTGGGTAGCCATAACCGCCAGCTCCGGCATGAATTGGCGGCATTGCTCCGCCATCCGCTCAACGCTGGTACCGGCAGTCAATGCAGCAACCTTTACATCCAAACGGCTGATAATATCCAAACTCTGCCGTCCAATGGATCCGGTAGAGCCTAATATGCTAACACACTTTACCATAACGCTCCTCTTAATACGCCATGGGAATCAGAAGCAGCAATGCTTCCATCAAAGGCGCAACCACAATCACAGAATCAAAGCGGTCCAAAACCCCGCCATGTCCGGGAAACAGATTTCCGTAATCCTTAATGCCCACCTGACGCTTGATGACAGAAAAGCTCAAATCACCAATCACGCCCACCAGCGATCCCAGCACGCCATAAATGAGCACATAAAGATAATTCACCGTAAAGTCAAAGGCAAGCTGTAAGACTATTCCATAAATCAGCATACCCAAAACCGCGGAAACGATGCCGCCGACAAAGCCCTCCACCGTTTTCTTAGGGCTGATTGTAGGACAGAGGGGATGCTTTCCCATGAATACACCAACAAAATACGCGCCGATATCGGACAGGAACGCCGCGATAAAGGGAATCAGGATGTAAAAACGCCCGTGCTCCATGCACAATATCCGGAGCACCGCAGAAAGCATATACGGTATCAGCACTCCCGCAAACAGGCAAACACCGATCTGACTGACGGGAATCTTCAGTCCTGAAATCATGATCTCCAAAAACAGCACGATAAAAAACGCCGTCAAGCCCAGCAATGCCGCCGCGCGGCTGCTGCCAAAATAGCACCAAAAGGGTATCAGGATGGAAAATATGATGGTATAAAGCTGCAATCTCGGATGCTTTATCAGCTTTGCGCCGCAAGCCAGTTCATAGCTCGCAATGGCGCAAAGCACGGAAAGCACCGACGCGCCAACAATTTTCGGAGCAAAAAGCACCACCAGTAATACCGGCACCAAAAGCACGCCCACCAAAATACGCTTGAACATTTTTATTTATGCGCCTCCAAAACGGCGGTTTCGCCGATGATATTCTTCTATTGCCCGATCCAGATCCGCCGGCGAAAAATCCGGCCAAAGGACATCCATAAACACGAATTCCGAGTAGGCACTCTGCCACGGCAGGAAATTACTGGTACGCAGCTCCCCGGAGGGACGGATCACCAGCTCCGGATCCGGCACGCCTGCGGAATCGAGGTAGGTTCCAAATTCAGCTTCGGTCAGGCTGTCCGCTTTGCGCTTTCCGGCTGCCACATCCATGGCAAAAGCCCTGGCAGCCCGCACGATTTCGTCCCGGCCGCCATAGTTCAAGCAGAAATTAACCTGTACCTCATTGTATTGCGCGGAGCGGGACTGAGCATCCACGCACAGCCTGCGCAGCTTGGGACTAAGCCGGGACAGGTCACCAAAAAAGTGAAAACAGACGCCGTTCTTTTCCATATCCCGCAATGCCTCGTTAAGATACCGCTCCAGCAGTCCCATGATTGCCCCAACTTCCTCCTCGGAGCGTTTCCAATTCTCCGTAGAAAAAGCATAAACCGTCAGATACTTTACACCGATTTTACGGCAATAGTTCGCAATGGTCCGAAACGTTTCACTGCCGGCCTTGTGACCGGCGGTGCGGGGCAGCCCTCTGCTTTTTGCCCAGCGGCCGTTACCGTCCATAATGATAGCAATATGCTGCGGAACGGGTAAGCTTTCCACTTCAACCACCCTTTCATAAAATAAGCGGTAAAACCATTGGGGGCAAAGCCCCCAATGGTTTCGGCATCAAATTGCCATCAATTCCTTTTCCTTAGCCGCCAGAGCCTCGTCTACCTTCTTAATATACTTGTCCAGCATATCCTGCAGATCCTTCTCTGCCTTTTTCTGGTCGTCCTCGGTGATCTCGCTGTTCTTTTTCAGCTTCTTCACATAGTCCATACCGTCACGGCGGATATTCCGCATAGCCACCTTGGCTTCCTCGGCATATTTCTTGACCTGCTTGATCAGCTCCTTACGCCGCTCCTCGGTAAGCTGGGGGAAGACCAACCGGATGACCCGTCCGTCATTCTGGGGATTGATGCCCAAATCAGAAACCTGAATGGCCTTCTGAATGTCCTTCAGAAGCTTGGTATCCCAAGGGGAAATAACCAGCGTACGGGCATCGGGAGAGGAAATGGTAGCGACACCGTTCAGCGGGGTCTCGCTGCCGTAATACTCCACCGTGATACGGTCGAGCACCTTGGCGTTGGCACGACCGGCGCGGACGGCACCGAACTCCTCCGCCAAATGCTCTAAGGTCTTATCCATTCTTCTTGCCTGATCAGAAAAATCTACGCTCATGATTTATGCCTCCTTAACAGTCGTTCCAATTTTTTCACCGCGAATCACGCGGAGGATATTCTCGGGGTCAGCCAGCGCGAAGCAGACCATGGTGATGTGATTGTCCATAGCCAGCGTCATGGCTGTGGTATCCGTAGCCTTGAGATGCCGGGCGAGAACCTCATCATAGGTAAGCTCATCGAAACGCACAGCGGTGGGGTCCAAATTGGGATCTGCGGAATAAATACCGTCCACATTCTTCGCCATCAGGATGGCATCCGCTTCGATCTCCACGCCCCGGAGCACCGCGCCGGTATCTGTGGAGAAGTAGGGGTTGCCTGTGCCGCCGGCAAAGAAAACCACTTTTCCCTCATTGAGATAGCGGTTGGCAAGGTCACGGGTGAAATACTCCGCGAACTTCTCCATCTGCACGGAAGAAAGCACCCGGGCATCGATTCCGTGCTTCTCCAGCGCATCCGCCACGGCAATGCAGTTCATCACCGTTGCCAACATACCCATGGAATCGGCATGAGAACGCTGCATTTTGTCCGCGCCGTCCTTCACGCCCCGCCAGAAGTTACCTCCGCCGATGACCACACCGACCTGTACTCCCAGCTCCACACATTCTTTGATGACCCGGCACACCGAGTTGATGATCTCAAAATCCAGTCCCCGGTGGGCGTCCCCCGCAAGGGCCTCACCGCTGACCTTCAGCAGGATGCGTTTATACTTGATTTCGCTCAAGGCAATCTCCTCCTTCTATCTTATCCCCCCTATTTTAATATAAGTCCGGCAAATTGACAACCACAATTTCTAAAAAAACAAAAAATGTTTTAACATTATTCATCTTTCCCCTCCCAAAACCGCATCCGACTCCTGCCGCCCACCGTTCCAACCTGTGAAAAAATTGCTTTCCGCATGGATTTTTGGTTGCAAAACAGCGGTAGCTGGGTTATAATGAACTGAAAAACTACAAGCAAGAGAGGTATACACAATGGCTGAAATCACTGAAAGCAAAAATTTCATCCATACATTTATCGAAGAAGACATCGCCGAGGGCGGCCGTTATGCCGGTCAGACGGTGCATACCCGTTTCCCGCCTGAGCCCAATGGCTACCTGCACATCGGCCACTGCAAGGCACTGATCATCGACTTCGGCACCGCCGAGAAGTTCGGCGGTCTGTGCAATCTCCGCATGGACGATACCAACCCCACCAAGGAGGATGTGGAGTTCGTGGAGGCCATCAAGGAGGACATCC
>CAZAOL010000048.1:0-10083 GCA_964486785.1 uncultured Oscillospiraceae bacterium | reverse complement strand
TGATGCTGGAGCGGTTCAACGATATTATTGATGTAGAATTCACCGCCAATATGGAAAGCCGGCTGGATGAGGTAGAGGAGGGCAAGCGAAACTGGAAGGATCTGCTTTCCGACTTCTATGTTCAGTTCCGGAAGGAGCTGCAGGACGCGGAAGCCGCGCTGGAGGGCGTTCGCCTGAAGGTGCCGGATGAGGTCACAGAGGAAATCTGTGAGGTCTGCGGCAAGAATATGGTGGTAAAAATGGGACGGTTTGGAAAATTCCTTGCCTGTCCCGGCTGGCCGGAGTGTACCAATACCAAGCCCATTGTGGAGCGGATGCCCGGCCGCTGCCCCAAGTGCGGCAGCACCATTTTGAAGCGCAAGAGCAAGCGGGGCTATACCTATTACGCCTGCGAAAAGGGCGCGGACTGCGGCTTTATGACTTGGGATGTGCCCACCGCGGAGGATTGCCCCAAGTGCGGCTTTACTATGTTCAAAAAATCCGGCAGGGGCAGGATGAAGCCCTTCTGCACCAACGAAACCTGCGAGGATTTCCTGCCGGAGGATAAGCGTGGCTACTATCGCAAGCCCACCGCCGCCGGAGAAGACGGCGTCGCGCCGGACGCGGCCGCACCCAAGAAGGCCGCCGGAAAAAAGACCGGCACGAAGAAAGCCGCCGGAAAAAAGAAGGGGGCGGCGAAATGAGCGCGGTGAAGGTAGTGGGCGCGGGGCTTGCCGGCTCTGAGGCCGCTTGGCAGCTTGCTCAGCGGGGACTGCGGGTGGAGCTGATCGAAATGAAGCCCCACAAGCTGACTCCCGCCCATCATACCCCCTATTTCGGCGAGCTGGTATGCTCCAACTCTCTCAGAGGTGACCGGCTGGAAAATGCCGTGGGACTGCTGAAAGAGGAGCTGCGGCGGCTGGACAGTCTGATCCTTAGCTGTGCCGATGCCACCCGTGTGGAGGCAGGCGGCTGTCTGGCGGTGGATCGGGAGGGCTTTGCCGCCATGGTGACCCATAAGCTGAAAAGCCATCCCAATATTACCGTCACGGAGCAGGAAATCACCGCCGTGCCGGAAGGCCCGGTGATTATTGCCACAGGCCCGCTGACATCGGACGCGCTTTCCGAAGCCATCGGAGAATACTTCGGCGCGGAATATCTGCATTTTTACGATGCCGCCGCGCCCTTGGTCACCGCCGAGTCCATTGACATGGAGCTGGCGTGGTGGCAATCCCGCTACGACCGGGGCACGCCGGACTATATCAACTGCGCCATGGACAAGGAGCAGTATGAAGCCTTTGTGGCGGAGCTGAGCAAGGCGGAGGAAGCCCCCGTCCACGGCTTTGAGGACAAAAATGTATTTGAGGGCTGTATGCCGGTGGAGGTCATGGCCCGCAGAGGCTTGGATACTCTGCGCTACGGGCCGCTGAAGCCGGTGGGGCTGCGTGACCCCAGGACCGGGAAAGAGCCTTACGCGGTGGTGCAGCTTCGGCAGGACAATGCCGCCAAGAGCATTTTCAATTTGGTGGGCTTCCAGACCCATTTGAAATTTCCGGAGCAGAAGCGGGTGTTTTCCATGATCCCGGCCCTGCGGAATGCGGAATTTGTCCGCTACGGTGTGATGCACCGCAATACCTTCCTGCAAAGCCCCAAGCTGCTGGATCGCTACTATGCCGACCGGAGAAACCCGCTGGTGGCCTTTGCCGGGCAGATGACCGGTGTGGAGGGGTATGTGGAATCCGCGGCATCCGGCTATCTGGCGGCAGTGGCTATGGCGGCCCGTATTCAGGGCAGAGCCTTGCCGGATTTCCCCAAAACCACCGCCATCGGTGCGCTGGGGCTGTACATCAGCGATGAAAGCATCGAACGCTTTCAGCCTATGAACGTGAATTTTAGCATCATTTCGCCTTTGGAGCAGAGAATCCGCAAAAAGGCGGAAAAGAATATGGCCATTGCTCAGCGGTCGCTTCAGGTGATCGACCGGCTTAAGGAGCAGGGTATATAAAGAAAGAGGTACGCCATATGAAAATGATTGTCGATGCGATGGGCGGCGATCACGCCCCACAGGCTCCTGTGATGGGCGCGGTTCAGGCTGCCGCGGATTTTGGCGCGCAGATCATATTGGTGGGCAGAGGAGAGCAGATCCTTTCCGTCCTGCGGGACAACGGAATCGAGGATCTGCCGGATGGAATCTCCATCACCAATGCGGAGGACGTGGTGGATATGCACGACGATCCTGCCACCGTGGTTCGCAAGCGGAAGGATTCTTCCATGATCGTGGGGCTGCGGATGCTGGCGGAGGAGGCGGGGGACGCGTTCATCTCCGCGGGCTCTACCGGCGCGCTGCTTTCCGGCGCGACGCTGGTGGTCAAGCGTGTTCCCGGTATCCGCAGAGCGGCTATGGGGCCCAGTATGCCCAATAAGGCGGGCGGAAAGACTGTGCTGCTGGACTGCGGTGCCAACGCGGAGTGTACGCCGGAATTTTTATTGCAGTTCGGTATGGTGGGTTCTCTCTATGCCAAAAAGACGCTGGGCATCCAAGAGCCCAGAGTGGGTCTTTTGAACATCGGCACGGAGGACACTAAGGGTACACCGCTGCAAAAAGAAGCCTACCGTCTGCTGCGGCTTGCCCACGATGAAGGACTGATTCAATTTATTGGCAATGTGGAGGCCCGGGAAGTGCTGCTGGGCGGCGTGGATGTGGTGGTCGCCGACGGATTCTCCGGCAACGTGCTGCTGAAGTCCATCGAAGGTACTGCCATGTTTATGGGCAGCCTGATGAAGCACAAGATCTTCAAGCGTAATATCCTGTCCATGCTCGGCTACCTTTTCTGCAAGAAGGGCGTGGACGAGGTGATGAAGATGATGGACTATCGGGAAATCGGCGGCACTCAGTTTTTGGGCATCCGCAAGCCGGTGATCAAGGCACATGGCGCGTCGGACGCGCTGGCCTTCCGCAATGCGGTGCGTCAGGCCATGGAGGCTGCCGAAAGCGATATGTCCCAGGAGCTTGCGCGGCATTTGGCTGCCATGAAGGAGAAAATCGATGCTCAGTGATTTGGAAAAGGCAATCGGATACCGGTTCCGTAATATTTCCCTGCTGCAAAATGCCCTTGCCCATTCCTCCTACGCCAACGAACGCTGGCACGACAGCCTGAAGAGCAACGAGCGGTTGGAGTTTTTGGGGGATTCCGTCTTGGGGATGACTGTCGCGGATCATCTGTACCGTAATTTCCCCAACCGTCCCGAAGGGGAGCTGACCCGGATGCGGGCGGATATGGTATGCGAAAAGACCCTTGCCGGTGTGGCCTGCCGCATCGGATTGGGGCAGCATCTTCTGCTGGGACACGGTGAGGAGCAGGGAGGCGGACGCAGCCGGGAATCCATTTTGGCGGACGCGGTGGAGTCGGTGATCGCCGCGTGCTATTTAGACGGCGGCTTTGAGCCTGCCGCGGACTTTATCCGCCGCTTCATCCTTTGCGATGTGCCGGTGGAGCGTCTGCACAATGTGGACTATAAGACCACCCTGCAGGAGCTGGTTCAGCGCAAAAAGGATCAGGTGCTTACCTATACGCTGGTGGGAGAGTCCGGCCCGGATCATCAAAAGGAGTTTCGGGTGGCGGTGGATCTGAACGGAAAACGGGTAGGCGAGGGCGTTGGACGCAGCAAAAAGCGTGCTGAGCAGGAGGCTGCCCGGGTCGCGATAGAAGTGTTGTTTCCCAACGATTGATACAGAGAGGTAAAGAATATGGTCATCAAATGGAATGTTACCGTTCCCAAGCTCACCGGTGACAAGACCCGCCGGGCTTACATCTATCTGCCGGATTCCTATGAATCAGAGCCTGACAGGCGGTATCCGGTGATGTATATGTTTGACGGACACAATGTGTTCTTCGATGAGGATGCCACCTACGGCAAGTCCTGGGGCATGAACGACTACCTGCAGCGCACCGGCAAGGAGCTGATCGTAGTAGGCGTGGAATGTAACCATGAGGGCAATGGCAGAATCGTGGAATATTCTCCCATGAACTATGAAAATTCCCTTATGGGCGCGATCAAGGGCAAGGGCTCTATCTATATGAATTGGCTGATCAAGACCCTGAAGCCCTATATTGACGCCAACTACCGAACCCTGCCGGACAGGATGAATACGGTTATCGCCGGTTCGTCCATGGGCGGACTGATGGCACTGTATGCCGCGGCGGTGTATAACAACGTGTTCCAGCGGGCGGCCTGCCTGTCCCCCAGCCTGTGGGTCGCTCCGGGAAAAATTGTGGAGCTGCTGGCCCGGGCGAGGATCAAAAATGATACTTGCATCTACATGGACTATGGCTCTTTGGAAATGTTCAACCATGCCGCCAACTCAGAATCCCTGATCGCGGTGGGACATATCCTGCTGAGCAAGCAGGTCAATCTTGCCTTCCGAATCATCCCCGGCGGAACACATAGCGAGGCTTCGTGGGAAAAGCAGATTCCTATTTTTATGGAATGTTTGGGCTTATAAGCCTATAGAGGAAGTGCGTTCTGTGGCGAATATCCCGGATAAGGAAACAATGGAACTGATCGCCGAGGCGGTGGAGCTGAGTCAGAGCGCGGTATCCCATCAGCTTCGGGTGCTCAAGCAGATCCATTTGATCAAATACCGCCGGGAGGGGAAGAATTCTCTTGCCGACGACCACGTGCGGACGATTCTGCAAACGGGTCTGGAGCACGTTTTGGAATAAGGTTACCTAATAAAGCTGTCATTTCCTGACGGAACGGGAAATGACAGCTTTTTGCGCTTTGCGGATGAAAAAGCAGACAGCAATTTCCAAAAGAAAAACTTGCAATTTTCGATTTTCCAAAGTATAATAAATTGATTTATTTTACATATTTTAATGAGGTTTATGACGTGTATCTGAAATCATTGGAAGTACAGGGCTTTAAATCCTTTCCGGACAAGACGCTGATTCGGTTCGGTGACGATATCACCGCCATCGTCGGCCCTAACGGATCCGGCAAATCGAATATCTCCGACGCGATCCTTTGGGTCATGGGTGAACAAAGCACCAAGACCCTTCGTGGCGCGAAAATGGAGGACGTGATCTTCGGCGGTACCCAGAAGCGTCCCGCTGTAGGCTTCGCCGAAGCCACCCTGACGCTGGACAATACCGACCGTGCGCTGCCCTATGATGCCGACGAGGTCATGGTTACCCGGCGGTATTACCGCTCCGGCGACAGCGAATTCTATATCAACCGCCAGTCTGCCCGGCTAAAGGACATCCATGAGATGTTTATGGATACCGGTTTGGGCAAGGAGGGCTATTCCAATATCGGTCAGGGGCGGATCGATGAGATCCTGTCTCTGAAAAGTGCCGACCGCCGGGAGATCTTTGAGGAAGCGGCGGGCATTTCCAAATACCGTCACCGCAAGGAGGAGACGGAGCGGAAGCTGGAGCGCACCGAGGACAATCTGATGCGCATTGGGGACAAGGTGTCCGAGCTGGAGCTGCAGCTTGAGCCCTTGAAGGTGCAGTCCGAAAAGGCGAAAAAGTATTTGGAGCTGAAGGAGGAGCTGCAGGGCGTTGAGGTGACCGTGTGGCTGGACACGCTGGAAAAGCTTTCCGTTGCCGCAAAGAAAGCAGAGGAGGACTATACCTCCGCGTCCTTTGTGCTTCGGCAGGCTCACGACGATCTGGATCGGCTCTATGCCCAGTCTCAGGAGCTGAGCGAGCTGCTGCGCCGCCGGGACGGTGAGCTGGAAACGGTTCGTGTCAAGGTGAATATGCTGGAATCTACCCATCAGCAGTTGGAAGGGCAGATTGCCGTGCTGCGGAACAATATAGAAAACAACAACGGAAATGTTAGCCGCATCGATGAGGAGCTGGAAGGGGACGCGGACCGCAGCGGCGGTATCGTGACCCAGATTCAGCAGACTCAGCAGCGAATCGTTCAGCTTGATGAGGTGCTGGCTCAAAAGCGGCGGATTTTGGATACGCTGCAGCAGGAGCTGACGGCAATGACCGCCAGCGCACAGGGTCTGACCCGGCAGTATTTGGAGCTGCGGGGCAAGGAAACCGGCCTGACGGCGGACATTGCCGGACGGGAAGCGGATGCGCGGGGCTTGGAGAGCTCCATGGAGCAGACGAACCAGCGGCTGAATCAGCTTAGCGAGGATCTGTCTGCCGGAGAAAGCCGCTGTCAGAACGCCAGCGCGGAGCTGGAAGCCTGCCGCAAGGAGCTGCGCCGGGCGCAGGAGGATGTGACCGCTGCCAACAATACCATTTCCGGCTACACGCTGCGCCAGTCCACCCGGCAAAAGCGCAGAGATGAATTGGAGCAGAGCCTGCGGGAGATCCACTCCAAGCTGGAGTCCGTTACCGCCAAGGCACGGGTGTTCCGCGCCATGGAGCGGGATCTGGAGGGCTATCAGAAGTCCGTCCGTATGGTCATGCAGGAGGCGCAGAGAGGGAAGCTGCCCCATGTCCACGGGCCGGTGTCCCGGCTGATCCGCACCGAGGACAGCTATACTGTGGCGGTGGAAATTGCCTTAGGCGGTGCTATGCAGCAAATCGTGGTGGATAGCGAAGCCGACGGCAAGGCAGGCATTGCCTTCCTGAAGCGCACCGGCGGCGGCCGTGCCACCTTCCTGCCCCTTTCCACCATTCGGGGACGCAGCCTGCAGGAGACCGGACTGGATAAGTGCCGGGGCTTTGTGGGCATTGCCGCGGACTTGGTTTCCTGCGAGGAGCGTTACCGGGGCATCGTGGCAGACCTGTTAGGCAGGATTGTGATCGTGCAGGATATTGATGCCGCCATTGCCATGGCAGCAAAGTATCACAACCGGTTTAAAATCGTTACGCTGGACGGTCAGGTTATGAACCCGGGCGGTTCTATGACCGGCGGCAGCGTGAATAAAGAAGCGGGTATGCTGTCCCGTGCTAACGAGCTGGAAAAGCTGACCCGGCAGGAAAAGGAGCTGGAAAACAAAAAGCTCACCACAGAAGCGGAGCTGGCAGAAGCCCAGCGTGCACTGGATCAGGTGGTATTCGAGCTGGATGCGGCTGCCGATCAGCTCCGCACGGCGGAGGATGCCTGTCTGCGGCTGCAGGGTCAGGAAAAGCAGTATGAGATTTTGCTGCAGGCGATTGAGGATGCCATGGAGGCCGCTCAGCGGGAGCAGGCGGCATTGCAGCTTCGCTACGGCACAGATCGGGAACGGCTTGCGGCACAGCAGGCAAAGATTCAGGTCTACAGCGACCAGCTCACCCAAATTCGGGAAAGCATCGCGGCCTTGGAGGACAGTCAGACGGACGCGTCCAACGCCACCGCTCAGATCACAGACCGCATGACGGAGTTGAAAACCGAAGAAGCGGCCATGGAAGCCGAGCGCAGTACCGCGCAGAACCACATTGGGGACTTGCGGGAGCTGCAGCGTGCCATGGAGGGCGACCACGCCAAGAAGCTGGCGTTGAAGGATGCTATTTTGGCGGACAATGTGCGGCTGGAGCAGGAAATCGAAAGGCTATTGTCCCATCAGCGGGATAACGATGCCGATGCCGCAAGGCTTCGCCGGGAGATGGAGAAGGTCATGTCTGACCGTGCGGAAGCGGAGGCATCCAAGACCCGCTCCGAGCGTGATGCTCAGGAGAAGAACAAGGACATTCTCAACATGGAGCGGGCCTGCGCCCTGTTGGAGCAGAAAAAGCTGGCAACCTCCATGGAGGAGCGTCAAATCATCGATAAGCTGTGGGATACCTATGAGCTGACCCCCGGCACCGCGGTGGAGCGGCGTGTACCCATTGATTCCGTGACCGCCGGCAACCGGCGTGTGGCGGAGCTGAAACGGAAGCTCTCCGCATTGGGCACTCCCAATTTGGGCGCAATCGAGGAATACGCCAGAGTGAATGAGCGTTATTCCTATCTGTGTGAGCAGCGGGATGATGTGCTGACCTCCAAGCGGGAGCTGGAAAGCATCATTCGGGACATCACCCGGGAGATGACCGCTATTTTCGTTACTGAGTTTGAGAAAATCGACCACTATTTCGGTCAGGTATTTGAAGAAATGTTCGGCGGCGGTAAGGGACAGCTTTTGCTGGAGGACAAGGAAGATCCCCTTAACTGCGGCATCGAGATCCGTGTTCAGCCTCCCGGAAAGCAGGTCAAGACCATTACGCTGCTTTCCGGCGGCGAAAAGGCATTCGTGGCTACGGCACTGTATTTTGCCATTTTGAAGGTACGCCCCACGCCCTTCTGCCTGCTGGACGAGATCGACGCGGCATTGGACGACCGGAACGTGGAGCGGTTTGCCAAGTATTTGCATAATTTGAGCCAAAAGACCCAGTTCATTGTCATCACCCACCGCCGCGGTACCATGGAGGCATCCGATGTGCTGTACGGCGTGACCATGCAGGAGCAGGGTGTCAGCAAGCTGCTGCGGCTGGATCTGAATCAGATGGAAGAATACTTGGGAATCGTGGAATAAAAGCATGGGAGGACCCCTATGGGATTTTTTGATAAGATCAAAGCCGGACTGACCAAGACCCGGGAAGCCTTGAGCGGCACCTTGGGCAGCGTGTTTTCCGGATTCAGTCAATTGGACGACGATTTTTATGACGAGCTGGAGGAAACGCTGATTTTGGCGGATCTGGGTGTAGAGACCGCGGTAAACGCCACAAGCCGGCTTCGCAAAAGAGTGCGGGAGGAGCATCTGAAAACTCCCGAGGAGGCCAAGGAGGCACTGAAGGATATTCTGGTGCAGATGCTGGAGGTTGCCGACGGCAGCTTGAAGCTGGACACCAAGCCCTCTGTGATTTTGGTGATTGGCGTGAACGGTGTGGGTAAGACCACTACCATCGGCAAGCTGGCTACCCGGCTGGTTTCAGAGGGTAAGAAGGTGCTGCTGATCGCGGGAGACACATTCCGTGCCGCGGCGGCGGACCAGCTTGAGATCTGGGCGGGACGCTCCGGGGCGGATATCGTTCGCCAGCATGAGGGAGCGGACCCCGCGTCCGTGGTATATGACGGCCTGCAGGCGGCGAGGGCCCGGGATGTGGATGTCATTTTGGTGGACACCGCCGGACGGCTGCACAACAAGGCAAACCTGATGAATGAGCTGAATAAGATTAGCCGCATCGTGGAAAGAGAGCTGCCCAATGCCTCGAAAGAGGTATTGCTGGTGCTGGACGGCACCACCGGGCAGAACGGCTTGATCCAGGCGAAGCAGTTCAAGGAGATCGCCGGCGTTACCGCTATCGCTTTGACCAAGCTGGACGGGACTGCTAAGGGCGGCATCGTGATCGCGGTGGCGGATGCCCTGCAGATTCCGGTGAAGCTGATTGGCGTGGGCGAGCAGGCGGACGATTTGATGCCCTTCGTGGCACGGGATTTCGTGGACGCACTGATATAATACTGTCATTGCGGGGAGCGCAGCGACGTGGCAATCTCATGAGGTGAAGCATATACAGTATTCATTCGGAGACCACGGCAAGAGATGGAGAGCTATGAAAGTTGTTTTAGCAAGTAAAAACCCCCACAAGCTGGAGGAGATCAGCCAAATCACCAGTCGGTTTGGCATGGAGCTGGTTTTGCAATCCCAGCTTGGTGTGGATTTGGATGTGGAGGAGACCGGCACGACCTTTGAGGAGAATTCCCTGCAAAAGGCGTGGGCGGTGATGAAGGCTACGGGTCTTCCCGCACTGGCGGACGATTCCGGCATCGCGGTGGACGCGCTGGGCGGCGAGCCGGGGGTATATTCCGCCCGGTACGGCTTTGACGAGAGCTTGGACGACTGGGGGAGATTGCAGCTTCTTCTGAAAAACATGGAGAAGGTTCCCGACGGTCAGCGGCAGGCAAAATTCGTCTGCGTGATTACCATGGTGACCCCGGAGGAGCAGATTATCCAAGCCCGGGGCGAGATCCATGGAGAGCTGACCCGGAAACCCAGAGGGGAAAACGGCTTCGGCTATGACCCGATTTTCTACTACCCCCCCTTGGGCAAGACCACCGCGGAATTGACCGCCGAGGAAAAGCACGCCGTTTCCCATAGGGGTAACGCCTTGCGTGCGCTGCAGGAGAAATTGAAGGAGGCAGGCTATGCTGACAAGTAAGGAGCGGGCGGAGCTT
>CAZAOL010000047.1:0-10378 GCA_964486785.1 uncultured Oscillospiraceae bacterium | reverse complement strand
GCTGGACCACTTCAACACCGTATGCCATGGATCATCCCTCCTGTAAAACACGCCGGATCGCGTCCAGCTCCGCTTCGCCCAGCTCCCCGGACGCGCCCTTGGGCACAGGCTTTTGGTCGCCGCTGCGAATTTGCTGAGCGGTATGAAGCTCCGCCTGATGCCAGCGTGTCAAGATCTTGTTCATATATGCCCAGCTCAGTCCGCCGGTATTCAGGCAGGTGCGCTCATAGGCCATGGATATAGCTTCCTCATCGAAGCCCATGTCCAGCCAGCTTTTGGCGTACCGCTCCTCGGCGGGGGTCAAGGCTCTGCCCCGAATTTGGAGCTGGCGGCAAAGCTGGGACAGGCGGCTGTGGTATACATTCTGCGCCTGAATGAAGGCGGCAGCCTCCTCCATGGTGTCGATGCCCTGCTCCGCCCACGCGTAGGCTTCCTTCTCAATAGTTCGCAGGCTGGGGACGCGGCGGTTTCCCTTTCTGCGTGCCCGCTCCTGACAGTAGGTCACCAGCACGCAGATCACATCCCCCGGCAAGCCCAAATACCGAACAAACGACAGCAGGATCTTCAGCTCCTCTGTATTCAAAGCCTTGCCCAGCCGCCGCTGCACCTCGCCGTAAAGGCTGCGGAAGGAGGGGTCAGACCCCATGGTGTCCAGCACGTCCTGCTCCGAATAGTTGGGCCGTTCCCCGGGAGCAAGGGGGACGGGCTTCTTTTCCGGCCAAAGACCAAGCTGGCGCAGGGTCGCCGCGGCACAGGAATACCGGGCCTCGGTGATCCGCAGAGCCTCAATCGCTCCCTCCGGCTCGTTCCCGCCGCGGATATACAGGTAAAGCAGCGCGGCGTCACCGCTGGCAGCACCCAGCAGCCGCCGAAGCTCATCGGCGGAAAGAGCCACATTCTCTATGTTCATTTCTCTGTCCTCTCTCGTTGGAGTAAGGGTCATTATACCATAGCTTTCGGGACAGCACAACCGTTAGCGGTGCGCCTTTTTCGCCGAAAAACGCCGGAATTTTTTGGCGCGCTACAGGATATTGTGGCAATTTCTCCGCCGGATAACAATAAAGCCTTATTTCCCCAGCAGCCGTTCCAGCGGCAGCTTTTTCGCTCTGGCATCCAGCGTATCCACGGTAGCGCGCAGCAAGGCTGCCCATTCCGCGGCGGTCATCTGCCGCCGGTTTCCGCAGATCAGATAGGTGCACTCCGGCAGACGCAGCCGTCCGAATCTCCGGGCAAAGGTCTTGTCCCGCCCCATAGCCAGCGCGTAGGGGGCAAGCTCATGGAAGTAGCCGGGATTGGCCTTCAAAAGCTGCTGTAGCTCCTTTTTCCTTGCCCGTCCCATAAAGCGGCGCAGTCCCATAAGCTGCACCAGTGCCTGCTGTCCCAGCTCCGTGCGTTTTCCGCCGAAGGCAAGCAGGATGCCCATGAAAAGCTGCAGCGTAACCATCACAACAGCTCCCGCAAGAGAGCCGGCGCAGGCTGCCATAACCAGCCATACCAGTCCGCCTGTCAAGCCGATCCACAGCGGCGCGCCGCGGCGCAGCAGCAAGCTGCGTCCGGCGGACTGGAGCAGCAGCGATAAGGTGCTGGTCAGCAAGGCGATCAGCAGCATGAGCGTGACGGAATTGGCGGTAAAGGCCGCGCCGATGCCGATGCCGCTGATGCCGCCGCACAAGACGCAAAGCCCGCGGAAAATCAGAGGGCTGCCGGAGCTTGCCCGGTATACCTCCTTGGCGGGAGGTGCTTTCTTCATAACACTGCGGCAGAGCTGGGCGTAGTGGTAGCCCGTGCCATCGATCATCCTCCGCTTTCCGAACAGATTCTTGTACAGGCGGTTTTCATAGCTGCTGCGTTCGTTGCCCATTTCCATGCGCTTGTGCAGCAGTACCCGCCCGCTGTCCTCCACTTGAATACGGATATAGCCAAGCCGTGCCCATGTCACCACCAGCATACTCAGATCCCTGCTGCAGCCGGCCAGCCACATGGCGGTATCCCCCGGCGAAATTCCGTCCGGAGCAACGGTGCGGTAGGGCTTGCGGGGCAGGCTGGGGCGCATGGTGGCGAAATAATACACCAGTGCCAGCAGCAGCGTCACAATCAGAATCAAATCCAGCACGCCCAGCACACGGGCGGTCTGCTCGATTTTGGGGAATACGGACGGATCCACCGGCAGCTCCATGACCAGGGTTTCGTGATCCTTGGTCTGCTGCACGGCTTCTACGGTAAGGGTATCTCCGCTGACGGCAACATCCAGAAGATCCTGCGCCGTGCCCTGATAATAGGCACTGGTAAACACTGGCTGGGCGGTGATCTCACCCGGCAGCCGCACGGTCATTTCCAAATCCGTGATGGGGTAGGGAAAGCCGGAAAGAAGCTGCAGCGTCAGCACCAGACCGTCCCCGGTGGCGGCGACCGCCGTGGGGAGGGAATAGCTGACAGTAAAGGAAAAGCTGCCTGCCACGCCCCGGGTCACATCCTTCAAGGATACCATCTGGGAGCTGGCGGCAGGATAGACCGTAGCGGCAGAGCCGTCCAGCAGGATGTCCTTGGCATCCGAGGGGATGGGGAAGACGGGAGAGGATACGGCTTCGTCATAGGTCACGTTGGCGTAAACCGTAACACGGCAGCTTCCGTCGGCACTGACCTGTGTTTCCGTGCGAACGGAATCCGCCTGACTTTGTGCCAGCACCGGCATCGACAAAGCGCATACGCACAAGACTGCCAGCACCACAAGCAGGATCCTTTTCATACTGCCCCTCCCTTCCAAAAGCTAAAAATGTCGATTTGAAGCTATCTTACCACGGCGCAAGGGAAAAAGCAAGGGCAAACCACAGGCTTTGCGGATGGATAAAGGATCCTGCTATCCTCCGGCACGGCGCTCGCCGCGGCAAAGCCACCCCCCTCATAAATGCGGGGGGGAAGGGCGCGGAGGGGCGTTTATTGGAGGGTGGGTATGCCGGTGGCGGCGGTGGTAAGGATGCCCAAATTGTCCCGGTAGATCTTGTCGAATTGCTCCAAGGGCAAGGGGTTTTGCCCGCTGCCTACCTCGATGGTATAGCCCGGGCGGCGGAACTCCTGAATGAACCAGTCCTTATATCCCGCGAAGCTGGATTCGTAGGGCGTATCCGCGAGGGCGTAGCCGCTGAGCCGGGCAAATTCCTCGCCCAGCTCCCGGGCACCCGGTACGAAATAATCCTGAAACTGCCAATAGATCTCCTCTCCCTGAGAGTGGTAGGCCAGCACCAGCGCGGGGTCGATATACTGGGTATAGCCGGCCAGTGCCCGGCTTTCAAGCTGCCCTAAGGGCGCGCGTCCGACATAATCTCTCGGGCCGGGGCGGGTATAGCCTTGGGAGAATTTGATCTCTCTTGCCAGCAGCCAAAGGGCGGGGTACTGCAAATTCAGATCCACCCCCAGTAAATTGGCCTTCCAGCCGTCGGGGAAGGGGATGTCGGGATACTGCCGCGCCAGCCGCTGTGCCTGCTCATAGGGAAGCTCTCCCGGCTGGATCGCTCCGGTCACCAGATCCACTCCGTCAGGGTCCACCATAGGCACCATGTAAACGGTAGCGGCATTGGCAACGGTCTGCGCCGGGACACCGAAGATCCTGCCGCCCTCTGCCAGTGCCTGCGCCAGCTCCTCGGCAAAACGCAGCAGCACCAGCGATGTGATCCACTCGTTGGCGTGATGGGCGGCGGTGTAGATCACCTTCCGCTCCCCCTGTCCGATCACCAGTGTGCGGATCGGTCTGCCAAAGGCGGTCTTTGCCAGCAGCTCTGTCCGGCAGAAGGGATAAGTCTGTACCAGCTCCAAGATCATGCGGTCGCAGCTTTCTGCCGTGATCGGCACATCCGTTCGTACGATAGCCATAAAATCACCTCCAAATATTCTATGCGTCCGGGGAAAAGGGGTGCGCGCTACCGCAGGTTGACGGAGGTGAGCGGCGGTTGGCTGCGCTTTTCAAAGAGAACATGATATACTTCCGCCAGCCCTTGCAATTTGCCTGCGGGGCGTGTATAATGGATTTATTATGTTAACGCAGGGAGGAACGCGTATGACCAACGAGGCCGTCTGCACCTATGCCCATCAGATCATGGGGCAGCTTTGCCGGGTGATAGTGGGCAAGAATCAGGTGCTTAGCTGGGTGCTTGCCACCATTTTGGCGAAGGGACATATCCTGCTGGAGGACATCCCCGGCGTGGGCAAGACCACCATGGCGTTGGCATTTTCCAAGGTGCTGGGGCTGGAGCAAAACCGTGTCCAGTTCACTCCGGACGTGCTGCCCTCCGATGTTACCGGTTATTCCGTGCTGCAGCAAAGCACGGGGAAGATGGTGTATCAGCCCGGTGCGGTGCTGTGCAATCTGTTCCTTGCCGACGAGCTGAACCGTGCCACCTCCCGCACCCAGTCCGCCCTGTTGGAGGCCATGGAGGAGGGGCAGGTGACGGTGGACGGCATCAGTCATCCCATTCCCAAGCCCTTTGTGGTCATGGCGACCCAAAATCCGGTGGGTGCTGCCGGCACGCAGCTTCTGCCGGACAGCCAGCTTGACCGCTTTACGGTGCGGCTGACCATGGGCTATCCAGCCCCCGCCGATGAGCTGGCCATGGTGATGAACCGTCAGAGCGGCAATCCGCTGGACAAGCTCACTCCCGTGGTAGACCGCTCCACACTGCTGGCCTTGCAGCAGGCCGTGGCGGATACCTATGTAAAAGAATCCGTGGTGCGATACCTCATCTCCCTGATCTGCACCACAAGAAACCATCCCGACATTCTGCAAGGGGCAAGTCCCCGGGCAACGCTGGCGATGACCTCTATGGCGAAGGCGGTGGCGCAGCTTCAGGGACGGGATTTTGTCACTCCGGCGGATGTGAAAAATGTATTCATCCCCACCGTGGCACACCGGATTATTCTCACTCCCGCCGCCCAAGGCAAGGGCAGGACCGCAGAGCAGGTTCTGCGGGAGATTCTGGACGGGACGAAAGCCCCTTCGGTAGGCTGATATGCCCGGTCGGCGTGTGATTTATCTGACCTCTCTGGTCGGATGTGTGATTTTTTATCTGGCATACCGGGAATGGTTCAGCGGCCTTGTGCTGACAGCGGTGCTGTTTTTGCCCCTGTTTTCGCTGCTGGTCAGCCTGCCCGCCATGCTCACCGCACGGGTGGAGCTGCGGCTTCCCAAAGCGGTGACCATGGGTACACCTCAAGATTTGACCATTTTTTACGGCAGCCGCCTGCCTACGCCCCCTTGGAGGGTTCTCATTTCCGTTACCCGTCCGATCACCGGCGAACGCTGGGTGATGAAGGATGTGCAGGAGCTGCCTACGGAGCATTGCGGCACCTTGGAGTGTGTGATTAAAAAGGCCAAGGTGTGTGATTATCTGGGGCTGATCGCCATTCCTATGAGAAAGGGCGATGCCCAGCGGCTGGTGGTTCGTCCGAAGCCGGTCCCGGTGTCCTTGGAGGGGCTGGAGCGGGCTGTGACAAAGGCGTGGCTGCCCAAGCGTGGCGGCGGCTTCGCGGAAAACCATGAGCTGCGGCTGTACCGCCCCGGCGACAGCGTACAGCAGATCCATTGGAAGCTGTCCGCCAAAACCGGCTCGCTGATTCTGCGGGAGCCTATGGTGCCGGTGCGAAACCGGCTTGTGCTGCAGCTCGACCTGCGGGGCAGCCGGGAGGTGCTGGATAGGAAGCTGGGTCAGCTTTTGTGGGCGGGACAGCAGCTTTTGGAGAGGGATCTCCACTTTTGCGTTCAGGCACTCACCGGAGAGGGCGTTCGGGAGCGGGCGGTCACCGGGGAAGTCTCCCTGACCCGTGCCATAGACGCGCTGCTTCGCGCTTCGCCGGCGGATACCGGCAGTGTTCTGGATCTGCCCCAAAACGCCGATTGGCAAGCCTTCCTGGGAGGTGATGCCGATGAAGCGTGAGGATGTATTATTCTTTCTGTGCGCGTTTGCGCTGTCCTTCTGCCTGAGCTTTGGCGGTACTGCCTGTGCAGTCACGGGCCTAGGACTGAATTGCTCTCTGGTGGACTTAGCCTGCGGCTGCCTGCTGATTTGCCTGATCTTCAGCCTTTTGCCGGGGCTTCGCCGGGGCGGCCTTGTGCTGCTGGGACTTTTGGCGGCGGCAGCGGTGCTGGGACTGATTACACCCGGCTTCCGGCAGGATGCCCTGTCCGTGGCGGCACGTGTTGCCAGACTGCTTCAAAGTGGCTACGGCATGGCTACACCTGAGCTTCTCGCCAATGTCACCGGCGGGGATCACCTGATGCCCATGCTGGCGGTAGCGGCGTTGATCGCGGCGGCTGTCTGCTGGACTGTGCTGCGCCGGGTACCCGCCGCGCTGAGCGTATTTCTGTCGCTGCTGCCTGTGGGGCTGTGCTGCATGGTCACGGATACTGTGCCCACCCTTTGGTGCATCCTTCTATGGCTGGCAGGACTGCTGCTTCTGCTTCTGACCCATCCCGTAAGACTGCGCGACCCCGCGCAGGGCGTACAGCTTACCGGACTGCTGATGATTCCTGTGATACTGGCAGTGACGGTGCTGGCGGTGGCTGTGCCTCAAAGCAGCTACCGACCGCCGGATTTTGAATTGTCCAGTATTGATGCGTTGGGGGACTGGCTCTCCGGCTATTTCCCCTATATCGGACAAACCACCCAAGGAGATCTGGTGATCTCCTTCAGCTCGGAGCTTGCCGACCGGGTGGAGCTGGATAAGCTGAACGGCCCACCCCGGGGGCAAGGTGCCGTCATGGAGGTGCAGACCGGCTTTTCCGGCTGTCTATACCTGCGGGGGCAGGATTTTGACCTGTATGACGGCGTGAGCTGGAGCAGCTCCCCGGAACGGGAAGAAACCGTTTTTTGCCCCAACGGGATGTATACCGAGGACGGCGGTACCGTATCCGTCAGGATGCTCAGCCGCCACAGCCGGATATACCTGCCCTATTGGCCAGAGCAGTCCGTCACCCTTACAGGCGGCGCGGTGGAGAATGTGGATCGGCTTACGGACTATTCCTTCACCTGTATGGTCTTGTCGGAGGATTGGAGCCAAATATGGAGGATGGTCCATGCTTCTTCTACCCGGCCGCCGGAGGATAAGGACTTCACACGGTATCTGGAGCTGCCGGAAAGCACCCGGACGCAGGCTGACCTGATTTTGCGGCAGCTTAACCTGATGGGGAATGCCTGCTATCAGGCGCAGGCGATTGCTGACTATGTTCAAAGCAGTGCGGTCTATGATTTGAAGCCGCCCACCATGCCGGAGGGCTACGACGATTTTGCCGTTTGGTTTCTCAACGAAGCGGACGGCGGCTACTGCACCCACTTTGCCACCGCAACAGCGGTGCTGCTCCGCGCCGCGGGAATCCCTGCCCGGTATGTAGAGGGCTACATGATCGAGGTGGAGGAAAACGAATCCCACATCGTCCGGCAGGAGATGGCCCACGCATGGGTGGAGTATTATTTGGAGGGCATGGGCTGGATTCCCTTGGAATCCACTCCGGGGGATACCGAGGAGGAAACAACGGAAACTACAGAAGCGACCCAGCCCAGCGAGACTACCCGCCCCAGTGAAATCACCCGGCCCACGCTCCCCGACCCCACCGACCCGGAGCTTACCGACCCCACAGATTCGGAGGTCACTGACCCCGGTCAGACAACCGTGCCATCTTCACAGCCCGGGCAGACAGAGGACACTCCCACGGAGCAAAGAAACACGTGGCTTCCCAAGCTGCTGCTGGGGGTGGCGATTGGACTGGGTGTGGCGGCAGCCGTGGTAGGACAGTGGCTTCTGCGGCGGCGGTACTGCCTGCTGCGTCAGCGGCGGGGAAAGCCCAATACCCAAGCCATCGCCCGTTTCCGGGAGGCAAAGCGTTTGGCAAGGCTGAGTAAGCTGCCTGTGCCGGAGGAGCTGAACCGGCTGGCGGACAGGGCCTGCTTCAGCCAGCACCAGCTCACAGCGTCCGAGCTGGCAGCGTTCGACGGCTTCCTTCGTGCCGCCACCGACCGGCTCAGGGCGGCCAAGCTGCCAATGCGGCTGATCTACCGCTTTTTCTTTGCTGCATACTGAAAAAACCGCCCATCGGGCGGTTTTCAGAGTGTCGATAAAGTCGCAAACCGCCAAAACGCAGAAATATGGTAATAAACGCGAAAAGCCTTCTCCCCGGGGAGAAGGTGGCAAAAATCTTTGATTTTTGACGGATGTGGGGGCATAAGCTTGCTTCGCAAGGCATTTTGGCTTACTTCGCAGACCGCTCTCTACCGTACCTATGTACGCCGACGAGAGCGGTCTGCCTTGTCTTTGCGCCTTTCTCGACCTCTGCCAGTCTGTCATTGCGAGGAGGCCCCTTGCGGGCCGACGTGACAATCTCATTCGATTTCTTTAACAGCCTAATTTGTGCAGGGGTAAATTTCCATAATTTTAATGATTTTCCCTGTGGACAAATTGGGGATTTTGCAGTATTATGAGGGTAGGTTTTTATGCTCCTACTGAACATATTGCATAAATTTCTATGAGGTGAAAATTATGGCATTTTCTTTTTTCGGTGGCGTACACCCCGATGACCACAAGAATCTAGCCCGGGATGTGCCCATCCAGGAGTTTCCTGAACCGGATGTGCTTGTAATTCCTATGTCCCAGCATATCGGCGCGCCCTGCAGGCCATTGGTGAAAAAAGGGGATTTGGTGACTAAGGGACAAAAAATCGGTGACAACGAGGGTCTGTGCTGCCCGGTTCACGCGCCTGTGTCCGGAAAGGTTAAGGCGGTGGAGGTATACGCCCATTCCAGCGGAACCTCCATGATGAGCGTCATCATTGAAAATGACCATTTGGGTACGCTGTGTGAAGACATTCAGCCCCGGACGCAGGAGCAGGTGGATGCTCTGACCCCGGAGGAGCTGACGGAAATCATTCATCAGGCCGGAATCGTGGGCATGGGCGGTGCCAGCTTCCCTACCCATGTAAAGCTGGCCTCCGGTATGGGCAAGGTGGATACCATCATTGTCAATGCCGGCGAATGTGAGCCGTACATCACCGCGGACGACCGGCTGTGCCGGGAGTATCCGGAGCAGGTCATCTCGGGCATCAAGATCATTATGAAGATCTTCGGTCTGTCCTCTGCCCATATCGGCATTGAGAACAACAAGCCGGAGGCTGCCAAGGCTTTGCAGGCACAGCTTTGCAGTGCCGACGGCATTACCATCGACATTTTGCCCGCCATGTATCCTCAGGGCGCGGAGAAGCAGATGATTCAGGCGGTCACTGGGCGGGAGGTTCCCTCCGGCGGCTTACCCTCCGCTGTAGGCTGCGCGGTATTCAATGTGGCAAGCTGCAAGGCGATCCATGACGCGGTGTATGACGGTATGCCTCTGATCCGCCGGGTCGTCACGGTTTCCGGCACCATCATCATGGAACCGAAGAATCTGATGGTTCCCATCGGCACCAGCTTCAATGACCTGATGGACGCGGTGGGGCTTGCGGAAAATCCCTACAAGGTACTGTGCGGCGGCCCGATGATGGGCATTACCCAGTACGATCTGTCCGTGCCCACCACCAAGGGCACCAATGCCGTGACCTTCATCGGTCACAAGGGCAGCTACATTATCAACGATCCCCAATGTATCCGCTGCGGCAGATGCGTGGATGTCTGCCCCATGCACCTGATGCCGGTGCTGATGTACAAGGCAATGCTCACAGGCGATCCCCAGCAGATGAAAGACGTGCATTTGATGGACTGCATCGAGTGCGGCTGCTGCGCCTACGCCTGCCCGGGCTGTCTGCCGCTGGTGCTGGGCTTCCGCTGCGGTAAGCAGAGGATTCGGGACTACGCCGCTGCCGCGGCATCCAAAAAAGTATAAGGAGGTGCGGCTTCATGGCACAGATGAAATATTACTATGAGCTGACGATCTCCAGCTCCCCTCATGCCCACAGCCCTGTCACCACCCGCACCATCATGCGGGACGTGCTGATCGCGCTGCTGCCCGCTCTGCTGGGGAGTGTGTACTTCTTCGGTCTGCGGGCGTTGGCTGTGACCGCGGTGAGCGTGGCGGCTTGCGTATTCTTCGAGTGGGCCTGGTGCAAGCTGATGAAGCGGGACTGCAAGATCTACGATATGTCCGCCATGGTCACCGGCGTGCTGCTGGCCTTCGTGTGTCCCCCCACGATTCCCTATTGGATCATCGTAGTGGGCGCGTTCTTCTCCATCATCGTGGTGAAGATGCTCTTCGGCGGCATCGGCCGGAACGTGGTCAACCCCGCGCTGGCGGGACGTGCGTTTATGTTTAGCTGGCCGGTGGCTATGTCCACATGGGTCAAGGTGGGCTGGGAGAACGCCGCCGGACTGCTGTCCACCACCGACGCGGTGACCGCCGCCACCCCCTTGGC